>DATGWU010000422.1:0-2705 GCA_035299345.1 Rhizobium sp. | reverse complement strand
GCTCAACTCCAGTCGATGCAGTAACCGAGGAAGCGTTTGGAATCGACGGGATCGAAGCCGAGCTTTTTGCGGAGTTTCTTTCGCAGCTTGCTGATGTGGCTCTCGACGACGTTCTCTTCGACTTCCTCGTCGAAGATGCCGTAAATGGCGTTGAAGATCTGCGACTTCGAAACGCGGCGTCCGCGATTGAGGACGAGGTATTCGAGGATGCGCCGTTCGCGCCGCGGCAACGGGAATACCTCGCCGTCGATCTCGGGATCGCGGCCGTCTGAGAAGACGCGGATCGGGCCGACCTCGGTGAAGCCCGAGATGGCGGTAAGTCGCCGGCGGATGGCGGCGGCGCGCGCCAGGATCTCGCGGGGATGGACGGGCTTTCTGACGACGTCGTCGACGCCGCTGTCGAAGAGGGCGAGCGTGGTTTCGAGGGAAGGCTGGTCGCTGACGGCGATCACCGGCGCCCTGGAGCGATCACGGATTGCCCGCGGCAGGCCGCAGGTACCCTCGCTCTGGCCGATCAGGAAGGCCTCGATCGCGGCGATGTCGGCATCGGCCGCACTGTTGACCCATTCGCCGAACTCGACGGGGTCGAACCCGGTCGAGGGAATGCCCTCTCTTCCGAACAGGGAGGTGAACCCCTCCGTCACGAGCTCACGCTCATCAACTACCACGATCATTCGTCCGCCTCCGAATCAGTGTCGTGTCTCGATGGAAGAGGAGTACGAATCGGGCGAATCGGCCACAATTAGAGAAAGTTGCAGGGACTAATTAATAGTTGATTAACCATGCTGTGGTGATTTTCCCTAGATCTAGTGGCTATTGGTTAACGCAGGCACAATTTTACTCGGGGAAAAACGAGGCTTCCCGGCCGGCCGCTCTTGCCTGCCACAATTGGTCAAATTCCTGCCGGAATCCTCTGATCGCCGGACTCATGTCGATCTAGTTAACTTCAGGTTGCATTTCCCGGCAGAACGCCGATGCCCCCGGCGTCCACCGGCCATAGCCGCTCGCCACCAGATTGGCGATCACCCGGCAAACATATTTCTGCTGCGCGGGATCATTGTCGGGACCCGCATGATACCGCGCAACCGCCATCGTCCAGGTTTCGTGGCGGTCGTGCAGATTGCGCAGGAAGTGTGCCGCATAGGCAACGTTGCTCTCCGGATCGAACATGTCCTCGACCGAGCGAAATTCCGAACCATGATAATGGTGGTTGATCTGCATACAGCCGATGTCGATGAGCTTCGCGCCCCGACGTCGCGCCTGCTCGAACAGGTCGTAGGCATCCTGCAGTGTCGCGGGGAAATAGGCCTCGCCCTCGACGTTCAGGGCATAGGGGCTCAAGGAACCCTTGCGACCCGTCTCCGTCAACCCGACGGAATAGAGTATTCCTTCTGGAATACCGTACTTCGCTGCTGCGCTCTCGATCTGCCGTTCGCAAACGCGGCTCGACGCCTCGCCCCTGTCAGAGGTAGACGTGACCAGGACGAGCAGAGCCAGTGCGGGCAGAATCAGCGCCTTCCACCGTACCCGCATCACCACCTCCAACTGCCTTGGCCCCCGTCGGGCTCTCCGGAGAGCGCCCGGCCTGCCGCCCCTCGCCGCTCTGGCGCCCGTTCTGCTGCTGAGACTGCCCCATGTCCGCCGCCTGCCGCCCGCCGGAACCCGTCTCCGAACGGTCGCCGGACGACGACATGGTCACCGAAATCTGATCGACACTGAAGCCCTGGGCCTTCAGGGCGTCGACGATCGCAGCGCTGTCGGCGCTCAATTCCCGATAGGCGTTGCTGTTGTGCACCGAGAGCCGGATCGTGAGTTCCTCGCCGACCAGCCGCATCGTTGCCGAAATCTGACCGAGGTCGGCCGGGTTCATCTGGATCTTCAGGGTCTGCACGACGTTGCCCGTACCCGTCGAGAGCGACGTATTCGTGAGACGTGAGGCGGGATCGAGCGCTCCCGCCCACCGCGGATCGTCGGCGATCGCCGACATCACCGCCGCCGCATTCGAATCCGGAGCCAGACCAAGATAGCGCCTGGAATCGACGACCTGAACGAGCGGCATGTCCTTCGCAACGGATGGTGCCGCCTCCACCTCCACGCTGCCGTCTGTAGCAGGTGCGACGTGCATGTCGATGCCGGCAGACGCAGCATCCGCCTTCTGCAACGGGAAGGCCACGCCTTCAGCGGACGCCGGGCTCTCCATGGAAACCCCTGCCGAGAGTTCGCCATCCGCCAGCGCACCGGCAAGGGAGGTCTGCGCGCCCGTGACGACTGTGCCCGGCTGGCGCCCTTTCTCCGCGACGATGGCTTCCTGCGGGGCAGGCGACATGAAAGGAACCGACAACAGTGAGAGCACGTCGTCGACGGCATCGGTATCGGCCGCGATCTCGGCGACTTCCCCGGCTGCAGCCAAGGAAGGATCAGAAGATTGCCCATCTGGATCGATGTTCGTGGCCACGTTCTTCTTCCCGGACGGAATTGTGGGTGCGGCCCCCTGCGCCACCTCTCCGGCGACGGCCGCGGTGATGTCGAGCAATTGCTGCGCCGCCGGGTCCGGCGCCATCCCCTTTTCCGGCGTGGAAGGCTGGCCGGTCGCCGGCGCTCCGTCAACGATCACTGGCGCCACCGCCGAATCAACCACCACATCCTGCGCGATGGCAAAGGCCGAGGCCCCGGCAGACCAGGCGACGGAGCGGGATGACGGGGCA
>DATGWU010000421.1:0-1981 GCA_035299345.1 Rhizobium sp. | reverse complement strand
CCTGGATCGCCAACTACCTGATCGGCCGCTTCACCGGCGTGAAGCTGCACGACTACGGCTGCAGCCTGAAAATCTACCGCGGCGCCATCATCAAGCAGGTGCAGTTGATGGGCGAAATGCACCGCTTCATCCCGGCCTGGGTCGCCGGCGTCGTGCCCGGCTCGCGCATCGGCGAAATGCCGGTCACCCACCATGCCCGCCAGTACGGCGTTTCCAAATACGGCATCTCCCGCACCTTCCGGGTCATCCTCGACCTGCTCTCGGTGATGTTCTTCATGCGCTACAAGGCACGGCCGGGCCATTTCTTTGGTTCGCTCGGCCTCGGCATCGGCGCGGTCTCGAGCCTCATCCTCGCCTATCTCTTCGTCGACAAGTTCATCCTCGGCAACGACATCGGCACCCGGCCGCTGTTCCTGATCGCCGTCATGCTGTTCCTGTCGTCGCTGCAGCTGATCACGACGGGCATCCTCGCTGAAATGCTGGCGCGCGCCTATTATCGCGGCGACGAGACGCCGAACTACATCGTCCGGGAGGTCATCACCCGGGAGAGCGCGGAATGAGGCAAGCCGTCGGCGGCAGCCGTGCGCTCGGCGTCATGCTCGCCGCCGTCGCCGGCTATTACCTGCTGGCGGTTCTCCTGCGCGTCGCGTTGCCGCCGTCGCTCGAAGTCGACGAATCCGAACTCGTCTACATCTCGCAGTTCCTCGCGCTCGGCTACGGCCGCCAGCCGCCGCTCTACGACTGGCTGCAGCACGGCATGATCTCGGCCTTCGGGCTTTCGATTGCGGTGTTGAGCGTGCTGAAGAACCTGCTGCTCTTCCTCACCGCCCTCTTTTACGGGCTCGCGGCCCGCGAGGTGCTGCGCTCGGGAGCGCTTCAGGCGGTCGCCGTCGCCGGCATCCTGACCTTCCCTTCGATTTTCCTGATGTCGCAGCGGGATCTTTCCCACACCGTCGCGGCGATCCTCGCCGCCGCACTCTTCCTGCATGCCTTCTTCCTGACGCTGAAGAGGCCAAGCCTCGGCACCTATCTCTATGCCGGCGTGGCGGTCGCGATGGGACTGCTGTCCAAATATAATTTCACGCTGCTGCCGCTCGCCGCGATCCTCGCCGTGCTGCCGGAGGCGGACTATCGCCGGCGCATCTTCGACTGGCGGATGGCGCTCGCAATCGTCGTCGCGGCTGTCCTCGTGCTGCCGCATGCCGTCTGGTTCGTTCAGAACCTCGATCTGGCGACCGGCGGCACCGTGCGCGAAATGCGCGAAGCCGAAGCGGGCACCAGGGTCCTCCGCGCGCTGATCGGCGTCGGCGCGCTCGCCTTCGCCCTGCTTCGCGGCATCGTGCCGCTCCTGCTGCTCTTCGGCCTCGTCTTCCGCCATGACCTCCGCGCGATCCTGCGCACATCGAGCCCATGGACGCGGATCGTCGGCCGCATGCTGCTGATCCTCTTTGCGATCCTCGCCGTGGTCGTCGTGATGCTCGATGCCACCAGCATCCGTGAAAAGTGGCTGGTGCTCTATCTCTTGCCGCTGCCGCTCTACCTCGCGCTGAAGGCAGAGGCCGCAGGCGTCTCGCTCGACGGTCGCTTGAAAGCCTTCGCCGTTCCTGTCTTCGCGGTTTCGGTCGCGACCCTCGGCTATCTCTTCCTCGGCCCCATGATCGCTCCGCGGATCGGCCAATACACCCGATTCAACACGCCGATCGCACCGCTCTACGATGCGGTCGTCGCCGAACGGGGTGCGGCACCCGCCCTCGTGATCGGCGGCGACAAGCAGATCGCCGGAAGCATCAGGCTCAACGCGCCACAGGTGCCGGTGATGATGCCGAGTGCGCCGGTCGCCCTGCCGGCGGAAGCGCTCGAGAAGCGGCCGGCCCTCGTCGTCTGGCGCAGCCCCAAGGGCGACATGGCCCCGGTGCCGCCGGCTCTCGTCGAACTCCTGACAAAGAGCGGGCTGATTGCGAGCGGCGAAGACCTGCATCCG
>DATGWU010000420.1:0-7576 GCA_035299345.1 Rhizobium sp. | reverse complement strand
ATCAGTTCACGAACCGCGCGGATTTCGGAGACCTCTGTCACCATCGGCAGCATCATCTTGAGCTCCGCCCCGGAAGAAGCCTTGAGAAGCGCCCTGAGCTGCGTGCGTAACAGCCCGGGCCGGTCGAGCGACAGGCGTATCGCGCGCCAGCCGAGCGCCGGATTCTCTTCCTCCTGCGACCGGAAATAGGGAACCACCTTGTCACCGCCGATGTCCAGCGTGCGGAAAGTCACCGGTCTCCCGTCCGCCTGGCGCAGGACGCTGCGGTAGAAATTCTCCTGCTCTTCCGCTTTCGGCATCGTGGAAGAGATCATGAATTGGAGCTCGGTACGAAACAGCCCGATGCCTTCGGCACCCGAAGCCGCCAGTTGCGGCAGATCGACGAGAAGACCGGCATTCATCTGCAGGAGGATACGCTTGCCGTCCTTCGTCAGGGGCTCGACGTCGCGAAGCGCCCGGAACTGCTCCTGCCGACGGGCGCGCAACCTCACCTTCTCCTCATATGCCTTTTGCAGATCTGCCATCGGCCGGACGTGGATCTTGCCGTCGTCGCCATCGATGATGACCGGATCTCCGTTCTCCGCGAGCGCCACCGCACCCGCCGCCTGGCCGACGACCGGAATACCCATCGCGCGGGCGACGATCACCACGTGGCTCGTCACCGCCCCCTCCTCGAGGACCAGCCCGCGAATATGGCTGCGCGGATAGTCGAGCAGTTCCGCAGCGCCCATCGCGCGCGCGAGAATAATCGCGTCGGCAGGAAAACCTTCCGATGCGCTTCGCGAGGAAAAACCAGTCAGCTGCCGCAGCAGGCGGTTAGCCAGATCGTCGAAGTCGTGCATCCGCTCCCGAAGATAGGGATCCGTCAGCCGGATCATGCGCGCCTTGGTGTCGCTCTGCACCTTCTCGACCGCCGCCTCCGCGGTCAGGCCGTTGTGGATCGCCTCTTCCATGCGGCGGACCCAGCCCTGATCGTGGGCAAACATGCGGTAGGTCTCGAGCACTTCGCGGTGCTCGCCTTCCATCGCGACCTCGCGCCGTGACAGCATGTCGTCGATCGAGATGCGCAACGAGCCGAGCGCATCCGCGAGCCGTCGCATTTCCTTCTCGCTGTCTTCGTTGAGAAGATTGGTCACCACGATGCGCGGCTCATGCAGCACGACGTAGCCGAGTCCGATCCCCTCGCCGTAGCCGTCGCCCTCGATGGTGACTGCCCGCGTCAGGTCGAGTTCGAGACCCGGCCTGGTGATCTTCTTCAGCTCGCCCGTCGCGATCATTTCGGCCAGCACCATGGCTGTCGTCTCGAGCGCTTCAAGTTCATCCTCCCGGTAGTTCCGTTGCGCCTTGTTCTGAACCACGAGGACGCCAAGACTGCGGCCGGCTCGCAGAATCGGCACACCGAGAAAGGAGTGATAGATTTCTTCGCCCGTTTCAGGCAGGTAGCGGAACGCCGGGTGGGCCTGTGCATCGGAGAGATTGAGCGATTGGGCGCTCGCCGCGATTGTCCCGACAAGCCCCTGCCCCATTTTCAGCTGGGCAAGGTGCACCGCGTCCTTGTTCAGACCTTCGGTCGCGTAGAGTTCGAGAACACCGTCCGAGCGCAGGACATAGACCGAGCACACTTCCGCCACCATATTGCTCGCGATCTGACGAACAATCCGGTCAAGGCGCTCCTGTGGCTCAAGCGGCTCCGCCATCAGTTCGCGGAGCCGTTTGAGAAGAACGCGTGGACCGGCAGACAGGTCTCTCATCGCGCGCATGCTCCCGAAAACGATCTATGGACGGGGCGGCCTGCCACCCGCGTCAATCGTCGAGAGTGGCAAACCGCCTCAGCGGAATCAATTCTTATCGAGGCCGTAGCAGGAATGCAAAGTCCGGACCGCGAGTTCGGCATAGGGGCCGTCGATCAGGATGGAAATCTTGATCTCCGACGTGGTGATCGCCTTGATGTTGATACCCTTTTCAGCGAGCGCCTTGAAAGCGGTGGCTGCCACGCCGGCGTGGCTGCGCATGCCGATACCGATGACCGAGACCTTGACCAGTCCCGACTCGCTCTGGACGACGTCGTAGCCGATCTGCTCCTTGTTGTCGCCGAGAACAGCGAGCGCCTTGTCGACATCGCCTGAGGGAACCGTAAAGGTCATATCCGTCCGGGTTCCGTCCTCGGAGATATTCTGGACGATCATGTCGACGTTGATATGCGCCTCGGCAAGCGGACCGAAGATCGCGGCGGAAACGCCCGGCCGGTCTGCGACGCGGCGCAGCGAGATTTGGGCTTCATCCTTGGCATATGCAATGCCGGTGACAACTTCCTGTTCCACGATCTCTTCCTCATCGCAAATCAAAGTACCGGGCGGATTAAGAAGGTCGCCCATTCCCGGAGCATCCGGGTCCTCGAAACTCGAACGCACGAAGGTCCGAACCTTGTGCACCATGGCGAGTTCGACTGAACGCACCTGCAGCACCTTTGCACCCAGCGACGCCATCTCGAGCATTTCTTCGAAGGCGATCTTCTTCAGTCGGCGCGCTTTCGGCTCGACACGAGGGTCCGTCGTATAGACGCCGTCGACATCCGTGTAGATGTCGCAACGATCGGCTTTCACCGCGGCAGCGATCGCCACCGCCGACGTATCGGAACCGCCACGGCCAAGCGTCGAGATGCGGTTATCGGGTCCGATACCCTGAAAACCCGCGACGACCGCCACCTGCCCCTCGCCCATCCGGCGAATGATGTCCGAACCATCGATCTCCTGAATGCGGGCGGCGCCGTGGGCATTGTCCGTCTTGATCGGAATCTGCCAGCCCTGCCAGGAGCGCGCGTTGATATCCATCGACTGCAGAGCGATCGCCAGCAGACCGGAAGTTACCTGCTCGCCCGAGGCGACGACCGCGTCGTATTCGCGCGCGTCATAGAAGGGCGAGTCGGCGCCGGCGACTTTTGGCGCGTTGCGCACCCAGTCGACCAGTTCGTTCGTCTTGCCGGACATGGCCGAGACGACAACCGCGACTTCGTGACCGGCATCGACCTCACGTTTCACATGCCGTGCGACATTGTGAATACGTTCGAGATTGGCGACGGATGTTCCGCCGAATTTCATCACGATGCGAGCCATTGCCTAAACTACCGTCACGAATGTTGGGTACCGACCGGCACCGCGGAAGATGCGCCCGGACGCAAGGCACGGGCGAGTTGCGGTCTCATAGCCAAATCCCCCGGGAAGTTCAATGGCCCCGGGTCCCGAAATGCCCACAGGCCAAGGGGTTCCGTGCCGGCAGTCGCCAGCGACATGGAGCGAGCGGCACGTTGTCCGGCACCGTGACAGAGAGACAGGCTTCGATGGAGGTGAAAAGAGGACGCAAACGGACAGCCCGAGGCACGCCCAGCCGAAACAAAGAGCCTATCTGCGCCAAGATCGAGGGTGCGAGAGGCGATCCCGCTTCACGGTGTACTGCGTGATGATATTCGCTTGAAAGGAAATCCTGCGCGATCGCAGTCGTGATCGCGCAGGTGCTGTCGTCAGTCGTGCGACTGGCAGGCGAACATCCCCTGCTTGCAGCGGATGACTCGTTGCTCGCCATCGGACCGCTTGTTCTTCTTATTTCTCTCCTGGATCATTTCACCGCGGTCACGCGGCGGCAGATGACGCATCTTGCGTTCGTACACCGCGCGCGCACGTTCCTCGTCACGCACGAATGGCGGAGGCGGCGGGTCGCGCCGTTGCTCGCGAACGCGCCGGGGCGGCTCGCGCCAACCATAATCCTCATCCTCGTCGTCGTTCCACCGCGGCGGCGGAGGACGGCGATAATCGTCGCGGCGAACGGTCGGGCGATAGTAGCCGTCCCGCCATTCGTCCCGCTGGCGATAGAAGTCTCGATCCCGGTAGTGACGATCCCAATAGCTGTCGATGCTGAACATCACAGTCGGAATGCCGAGCGGTTCGTAGTAGGTCGGGCCGACATAGACGCGGCGCTGCTCATAGCTCGCCTGCAGGTAGCTCCCCGAGACCCAGCCACGGATGCCGCGATAGTCGACGTCGCACCAGGCCTGTGAGCTCAGACACCCGCGGATGTCCACCCGACTGCCGTAAGGGATCACCAGCACAGGCGGGTATTGGGTGCTCGGACCCGAGCGCATATTGACGTCCGCCGTCGAGTAGGCCGGCGCCGCTTCCGCAAGCGCAGGGATGCCAAGTGCCCCCAAGGCGGCCGCCACAAGTAGCGATAGTTTCTTCATGATCGTCTCCTGAGCCCCGAAATGGGGCCTATGCGTATCGAAACGGTAACGTTTCGGCATTCTGGATGTTCCGACTTTCCGGCTGTATTGAGGCAAGCTCCGACCGCGCCATGGCCGGCAGATATCCGTGGACTTGACATCCGCAGTCGATCGTCCGACTTGGTTTCGTCGGGAATTCATGGAGATCGGCAAATGACCGAACAGGCACGCACAACCATTGATCAGGTCGAGGTCGACCGTTTTTCAGCAATGGCTGCGGAATGGTGGGACCCCACTGGCAAGTTCAAGCCGCTCCACAAAATCAATCCGGTCCGGCTCACCTATATTCGCGACAAGGTGTCGGAGCATTTCGGACGAGATCCGAAAAGCCACCATCCGCTGCAGGGACTGAGAATTCTCGACATCGGTTGCGGCGGAGGCCTGCTCTCGGAGCCGGTCGCGCGCATGGGCGCGACCGTGCTAGGCGCCGACGCTTCGGAAAGGAACATCGGCATCGCCCGCACCCATGCCGAGCAGACGGGTACCATCATCGACTATCGCGCCGTGACGGCAGAAGCGCTGGCTGCGGCCGGCGAGCGTTTCGATGTGGTTCTGAACATGGAAGTCGTCGAACACGTTGCAGACGTCGATTTCTTCATCACCACCTGCGCCTCCATGGTGAAACCCGGCGGCCTCATGTTGATTTCGACGATCAATCGTACACTCAAGGCCGCCGCACTCGCCATCGTCGGCGCGGAATACGTGCTCGGCTGGCTACCGCGCGGGACGCATCAATATGAAAAACTGGTGCGCCCGGAAGAACTGGAAGCTCCCCTTCTGCAGAGCGGCATGAATCTTCTCGAGCGCACGGGCGTCTTCTTCAATCCCTTGCAGAACCAGTGGCGTCTTTCACCGGACACCGACGTCAACTACATGCTGCTCGCGGCCCGGCCCACGGTACAGGAGTCCCGACCGTGATGTCGCCGGCCGACGTCGTCGCGTTCTGGAACGGTCAGGGTTACGACAAGTGGTTTGCCCGCGACGCTGCTCTGGATGCTGCGATCACGCTTCACTACGCCGGCCTGCACATGCAGGCCGCGCGCGGTGAATTGTCCGCCTGGGAGGTAAGCGCAGAAGGTTCCCTCGCGCTGCTTCTGCTTCTCGACCAGTTCCCGCGCAATCTCTATCGAGGTACGGGGCACGCCTTCGCGACAGACGGTCTCGCGCGGGCCGTAGCCCGGCGAGCACTTGCTGTCGGCTTTGACCGGCAGGTGGATGCGACGCTGGCGATCTTCTTCTACCTTCCGTTCGAGCATTCGGAAGATCCGACGGACCAGGAACTCAGCGTCCGGCTCTTCACGGAACATCGGGACCGAAGCGGTGACGAGCGCACGCTCCCGTATGCCATAGAACATCGCGATATCATCGCGCGTTTCGGACGGTTTCCTCATCGTAACGCCGCGCTCGGCCGCGAGACGACACCCGAAGAACAGAAGTATCTGGACGACGGAGGCTTCAAGGGCTGACTTCAGCCGCATTCGCACGAGGTTCTCGGCTGTCTGCTGTCCGGGACTCGCGAGGAGCTCGTCGTCAGTTCACATCGTCGGGAAGGACGGGGATCGGAGCGACCTCGATTCCCTCTTCGACCAGTGCCCTGACATCCGATGGCGACGCCTGGCCGATGATGCCGCGGGCGTCGGCTTCTCCATAGTGAATCTTACGCGCTTCCTCAGGGAAACGCTCCCCGACATCCTCGCTGTTGGCGCGAATGGCCGCGACCGCCTCCTTCAATTTTTGAAGAGCCTCCTGCTGTTCGATGGTCGCCGCGAGCGCATGGGCCGCCTCCTTCTTGCGTGCGGTCGACAAGGAAGGTGCCATCAGCAGCTTGGACACTTTTGTGGAGCCACAGGCGGGACAGGTCACCAGACCGAGCGCCTGCTGCCTTTCGTAGTCGGCGCTCTCCGAGAACCACCCCTCGAACTCGTGGGCGTTGTCACAGCGAAGCGAGTAGCGAATCAAACAGTCACACCCTCCCTGGCGGACAAAGGCGACGTCTCGAGAATGAACTCTCGAGCGTTCTTGAGGTTCGGAATCTTCGCGCGAGCAGCCTTCACAGCAGCCACGTCGATATCGGCGAGCACGATCGCCTCGCCCACTCCGGCAGCAGACGCAAGGACCCGGCCCCAAGGATCGACGATCATGGAATGACCGAAAGTCTCGCGACCGTCTTCATGGACCCCCGCTTGCGCGGCGGCGATCACGAAGGCGCCGTTCTCGATGGCGCGGGCGCGCAGCAACACTTCCCAGTGAGCTTCACCCGTCTGCCGCGTGAACGCTGCGGGGACGGTCAGCACCTCGGCTCCGGCCACCGCTTCGGTGCGGAAGAGTGCCGGAAAACGCAGGTCGTAGCATATTGCAAAGCCGAGCCTGGCAAACGGCAACTCGGCCAGTCGGGCTTCCGATCCGGGACGATAGACCGAGCTCTCACGCCAGCTCTCCCCGTTGTCGAGATCGACGTCGAACATGTGTATCTTGTCATAGGAGCAGATCTTGCCGCCGTCCGGCCCGAACAGGAAGGCGCGATTGGCAATCTTTCCGTCGGGAAGCGCGATGGCCGTCGAGCCGACGTGAAGATAAATCCCGAACTCTTTCGCGAGACCAGCCGCCGTCCTGACGATGATGTCGGTATCCTCGTCCCGGAGCACGGACATAAGTCCCTGGCGATCGCGTTGCACCGCGCCGCTCATTTCAGGCGTCTGCACATAAGTCGCGCCGTGCCCGGCAGCTTCGCGCACGAGACGGGCCATGGCATCGGCATTCTTCTCCGGGTTCACGCCGGAGCACATCTGGACTGCAGCCGCCTTGAATGTCATTGCCTCACGCTCCTAGTTTGCCAGCATTTCGTCGAGCCTACCGGCCCGATCGAGGGCGTGAAGGTCGTCACAGCCACCCACATGCCTGTCACCGATGAAGATCTGCGGGAAGGTCATGCCGCCGTTCGACCGGGCGATCATCTCTTCGCGCACCTCGGGCCTGCCCGTCGCGTCATGCTCGACATAGGCGACGCCTTTCGCCTCCAGCAGCGCCTTCGCGCGGGCGCAGTAGCCACAGAACTGGCGTGTGTAGATCGTCACAGATGTCATGCGTTTCTCCGATGCCGCCGGGGCCGAACGGGGTGTCGTGGTAGCGTCATATAGGATCGGACAATGCCCTTGCAAAGGTTAAAACTGTGACGTCGGCGGCACCGGCTCGTTTCAGAACTCTGGCAACGGCCGACACAGTCGCTCCGGTCGTGAAAACGTCGTCGACCAGGATCAGTCGGCGCCCGAAGACGTCCGTCTCGCGGCCGGATCCGATTGCAAA
>DATGWU010000419.1:0-10811 GCA_035299345.1 Rhizobium sp. | reverse complement strand
GCCGGAAAGCCTCGCGGCCATTCTCAACGATCATCCCACTCTGACAGCGATCTTCGCCTCGAATGATTTCCTGGCGATTGCGGTACACAAAGCCGCCCGCCTGTTGGGTCGGCGCGTGCCGCAGGATCTGACGGTCGCAGGGTTCGACGGGATCGAGATCGGCAGACTGCTCGAGGCGCCGCTCGCGACCATAGAAACATCACCCGAGGCGATGGGCCGTCAGGCAGCGCGATCGCTTCTCGAAGCCATGCAGGGGCAGGCGCCCATTCAGCCGCCAGCCCTGCCGTTCCATTTCCGAGCCGGCGCAACCCTTGCCGCGCCGAACCCGGAATAAGGTGACGACGGTCGGGATGCCCCCCAACCGCCGTCCGTTCTCCTCGCTCAAGACCTCTCTCAACCAAGGATCAACCCATGAAACATACTGTTTTCGCGTTGCTTTTCGCAACAGCCTTCGTAGCCCCTGCCGTTGCCGAAGATACCGTCTGCTACAACTGCCCGCCCGAATGGGCGGACTGGGCCTCGATGCTCAAGGCACTCGACGAGAAGGCCGACGTCAAGATGCCGCACGATAACAAGAATTCCGGCCAGACGCTGAGCCAGCTCATCGCCGAAAAGGCGAGCCCTGTGGCCGACATCGCCTATTATGGCGTGACCACCGGCATCCAGGCTGCGGGCGAGGGCGTGGTTCAATCCTACAAGCCAAAGGGGTTCGACGAAATCCCGGAGGGGCTGAAGGATCCGGAAGGCAAATGGTTCGCAGTGCACTACGGCACGCTGGGTCTCTTCGTGAACGTCGATGCGCTTAACGGGGCTCCGGTGCCGCAGTGCTTCGCCGACCTGACCAAGCCGGAATACAAGGGCATGGTCGGCTATCTCGATCCCGCCTCTGCCTTTGTCGGCTATGCCGGTGCGGTCGCCGTCAACCAGGCCTTCGGCGGCAACCTGACCAATTTCGAGCCGGCGCTCAAATACTTCAAGGAACTGGCGGCAAACAGCCCGATCGTGCCGAAGCAGACGTCCTACGCCCGCGTCGTTTCCGGCGAAATCCCGATCCTCTTCGACTACGATTTCAACGCTTATCGCGCGAAATACAAGGAGAACGGCAAGTTCGAATTCGTGATGCCGTGCGAAGGCACCGTCCGTATGCCTTACGTGATGAGCCTGGTCGCCGGCGCGCCACATGCCGAGACGGGCAAGAAGGCGCTCGACTTCATCCTGTCCGACGACGGACAGGCGATCTGGGCCAATGCCTACCTCAAGCCGGCCCGCCCGGTCTCCCTGCCGGCAGAGGTCGCCGCACGCTTCCTGCCCGACACGGAGTATGAACGCGCTGTGCCTGTCGATTATGCCGAAATGGCCAAGGCTCAGGCGGCATTCGGCGAACGCTACCTCGCTGAAGTCAAGTAATCCGCCAACGGGCAGAGCGGTGACGCTCTGCCCACTTTAGAATCGGAGCTATCCGGATGTCTTCCCGACAGTTCTTGGCCCTTTGCCTCGTTCCACTGACGGTCTTCTCGCTCGCCTTCCTGGCATTGCCACTGGTGAGGCTCGTCCTGGCCTCGGGCGAGGGCAATGCCGGCTGGCGGGTGTATCTGCAGATTCTGCAGACTCCCCGCTACACGGCCACCTTGGTGCAGACCGTGCTTGTATCGATATCAGTGACGGTCGCGGCGCTTGCAGTGTCCACCACCGCCGGGCTCTACCTTGCACGGAATCGCTTTCGCGGTCGCGCTGTGCTCCTGTCGATCCTGACGCTGCCTTTGGCTTTTCCAGGCGTGGTCGTCGGCTTCATGATCATTCTTCTCGGCGGACGGCAGGGCCTGTTTAATCAGATCCTGCCGGGTCATATGATTTTCGCCTATTCGACGCTCGGTCTCTTCCTAGGTTATTTGTATTTCTCCATCCCGCGGGTGCTGCTGACGGTGATGGCGGCGATAGAAAAGATCGACCCTTCGCTCGAGGAAGCTGCCCGCACGCTGGGGGCGTCGCCATATCGCGTCGTGCGGGACGTGCTGATCCCCCAGCTCGCACCGGCATTGGTCGCAGCCGGCGCGATTGCCTTTGCCACCGCCATGGGCGCCTTCGGAACTGCTTTCACGCTTGCCACCAACATCGACGTCCTGCCCATGGTGATCTACACCGAGTTCACGCTGTCGGCGAACATCGCCATGGCGGCGGCTCTTTCGGTCATGCTCGGCTTTGCGACATGGACCATGCTGTTCCTCGCCCGGTCCTTTTCAGGCGCCGGCGTCGCGGCGGGAGGCTGAGCCCATGACATCCTTAGGCAAGATCATGCAAATTTCGGTCACGCTGCTCGCGTCGGCGTTCTTGCTGGTACCGACGATCCAGTCCGTGCTGGCCGGCCTGACCGTCAACTATTTCCAGGGTTTGCGGTCGGGGCTGACGCTCGAATGGATCGCCGTCGTCTGGGAGCTCTATGCACCCAGCACCTTCCTTTCACTCGGCCTTTCGCTCGCATGTCTCGCCGTCACGCTGGTCATCGGTGTGCCCGCTGCCTATGTGCTGGCGCGCAATCCGGGCCGTATCGCCCGCGCCATGGAAGAGTTTATCTCGTTGCCGCTGGCCATACCCGGCCTGGCGCTGGCTTTGGCGCTTCTGCAGCTTTATGGCGCGTTCAAGGAGTTCCGGACAAGCTGGACCTTCATCCTCGTCGGGCACGTCCTCTATACGCTGCCCTTCATGGTGCGTTCGGTGCAGTCGGTGCTTGCGGCGATCGACCTGAAGACACTTGAGGAGGCAGCAGCAAGTCTCGGGGCCGGGCCTGTCCGGCGCTTTGTCGACGTCGTCGTGCCGAACGCCCTGCCCGGCATTCTCGCCGGTGCGCTGACGGTCGTTACCCTTTCCATCGGTGAGTTCAACCTGACCTGGATGCTGCACACGCCCTTTCTGAAGACACTGCCGGTAGGGCTGGCTGACAGCTACGCCTCCATGCGGCTGGAAATTGCCTCGGCGTATACGCTGATCTTCTTCGTGATGATCGTGCCGCTTCTCGTCACCATGCAATGGGCCAGCGCTCGCGCCCAAAGGATCAGCCAATGACACTGCACCTGCACAATATCGCAAAGACCTTTCCGGGCGGTACGCGAGCCCTTTCTCCCACCGATCTCGATATCGCAGAGGGCGAGATCGTGTCGTTGCTAGGCCCCTCGGGCTGCGGCAAGACCACGCTATTGCGGATTATCGCAGGGCTAGAGACGGCCGATCCCGGCGCCGAGATCCGCTTCAAGGGCGAGGACATCACCTCCCAGCCTGTCGAACGGCGGAAGGTCGGTATGGTATTCCAGTCCTATGCGCTGTTTCCGAACATGTCGGTGCGCGCCAATATCGGCTACGGGCTGAAGATGCAGAAGCTGCCGCGCGCCGAGATCGAGGCACGGGTCGATGATGTGATCGCGCTCTGCCGACTGGAGCCTTATAGGGCGCGCCCAATTTCCGCTCTGTCAGGCGGCCAGCGGCAGCGCGTCGCTCTTGCACGTGCCTTCGCACCGCGTCCGCGACTTCTCTTGCTGGACGAGCCCCTGTCGGCACTCGATGCCGCGCTTCGCGTGCAGTTGCGCGACGAACTTGCCCTGCTTCTGCGTCAGTTCGGAATCACGGCGATCTTCGTCACCCACGACCAGGACGAGGCCATGGCGATCGCCGACCGCGTGGTGGTGATGTCACAGGGTCGCGTGGCGCAGGTAGGGACACCCGAAGCGCTCTACCGTGCGCCGGAGACGCCCTTCGTCGCCCGCTTCATCGGCAATGCCATGCCGCTGGGCGGCACGATCGCAGGCGACCGGCTGCGTCTGCGCGGCGGCGTGCTTGCCCTTTGTGCGGCAGCCGAGGGCAAGAAGGCCTTCGTGCGAGCCGAGGACGTGAAGATCGATGCCAACGGTCCTCTTACGGCTCAGGTCGAGACGGTGACCTTCCTCGGCACGCATTACCGTATCGCGCTGTCAGGTGCGTCGGACGAACCGCTCTATTGCCTGCACCAAGGGCTGTGTGCTCCGAAGCTCGGCGAAACCGTCCGCCTGTCCGTCGCTCCCCAATCCATTCTGACCCTCGAAGAAGAGAAAGACGCCGCCTGATGCCCGCCTTCATCCAGATCAGCGACACCCACATTGTGGCGAAGGGGCAGCTTGCCTGCGGCCATTCCGATACGGCCGCTGCGCTCGCCAACGCCGTCGCTTCGATAAATGCACGCCTTCCGGCGCTCGGGTCCGTCGATTGCGCGATCCTCACCGGCGACCTGACCGACCATGGAACTGCCGAGGAATATGACCATTTCCTCGAGATCATGTCTGCGCTGGAACTGCCATGGCTTGCCGTTCCCGGCAATCACGACAGGCATGCGGAGATGCGCTCGGCCTTTGTCGGAACAGACTGGATGCCGGAATCCGGCCCGATCCAGTGGCAGCGCGATTTCGGGCCCTTCGTGGTGATCGGGCTCGATACGTTGCTGGATGGCGCTCATCACGGAATGTTGTCGGATGAGGGCTTCGCGTTTGTCGACCGGACACTGACTGCGCTGGGCGAACGTCCTGTCATCGTGGCGACCCATCACCCCTGGATGTTCTCGGGCATATCGGCAATGGATGCCGACAACTTGCGCAATGGGGCGACGCTGATGGGCCGACTCCAGACCCATCCCGGGCCTGTGCGCATGATCTCGGGTCACGTGCATCGGGCGATGACCACGCACATCGGCAAGGTCATCTGCCAGATTGCGCCCTCGACCGCCCATGCCGTCCATCGGGATGTTCGGCCGGAAGCAGTCAATTCGCTGATTCTGGAGCCCGGCGCCATGATGCTTCACACCTGGCTTGAAGGTCCACGGAGTGGCCTTGTCTCCGATATCTTGCCAGTCGGGAGGTTTGCGGGACCTTGGCCCTTCTGAGGGAGGAATGAGCGACGACCGCCGGCGGATCGACATTTCCAAAGGTCCCGTTGATGGAAATGCCGCCCCGCGATCGTCGATGATTGTGATCCTGGCGCGCTATCGAAGGGCTGCGACCGCCGGTTGGCCAATGCCGCACCGCCAGAACGGCAACTGGACTGTCAACGTCGACCAGCATCGCTTTGCCCGTTCCCGAGCTATTCCTTGATGTAGGGCTTACCATCCGCGGCCGGAGGCCTTGCGCGGCCAATCAATCCCGCCACGACAATGATCGTCGCGATATAGGGCGCCATGGCAAGAAACTCCGATGGGATCGGGGTTTGCAGCAGGGCGAGTTTTTGCTGCAGTGAGTCCGCAAATCCGAATATCAACGCGGCCATCAACGCGCCGACCGGATGCCAACGTCCGAAAATCATGGCGGCCAGGCCGATGAAACCGCGTCCGCCGGTCATGTTTTCGTCGAAGCGACCCACCGTGCCTAGGGTGAACCATGCCCCGCCGAAGCCCGCGACCATGCCGGCCATGACGACGTTCACGTAGCGGGTTCGATAGACATTGATCCCGAGCGTATCGGCCGCGCGCGGATGCTCGCCTACCGCACGGGCCTGCAATCCGTGGCGCGTGTAGAAGAGATAGTAGGTAGCGAGGGCAACCATGACCAAGGCGCCATAGACGAAAAGATTCTGCTGGAAGAGCATGGGGCCGATCACGGGTATGTCGCCGAGAAGCGGGATTTTGAACGCGCGAAACACGGGGGCGTCGTTCAAGAAACGGTATTCCTGGAAGACCTGGCTGCTGACATAGGATGTCAGGCCGAGCACAAACAGGTTTATCACGACGCCGGCAATGATCTGATCCATGCGGTAGGTGACAACGAGGGCAGCCAGGATAAGCCCGAAGAGGCCGCCGACAATGACCGCAGAGATCAATCCGCCGAACCCGCCGATCAAGGATCCCATCAGCGCGCCCGTGAATGCGCCGGCGAGCAACATTCCCTCGATGGCGATGTTGACCACCGCGACCCGCTCGGACAGCACGCCAGCCAATCCTCCAAGTGCAATAGGCACTGCCCTCACCATCGTGGCCTGCAGCATTCCGGTCAGCGAAAAGGATTTGTCAGCAGTTGCCCAGACCAGAAAGGCGGCGACAGCAAGCACCAGTCCCAATCCGATCGAGAGCCCGGTCCACTTCGCCCCGCCACGGAAGAACTGGCGCACGCCCAGGAAGGCCAGAGCCGCTGCCACCAGATAGTTGAAGGGGGCGGCGGCGACCACGAGATCCGGAAGAGCCCAGGTGTCGGACGGACGCGACAGCCGAAACACTGCGTTGCCAGTCGTTTCGAAGCTGAAGACGAATGTCACGAGAATGGACAGCGCGATGAGTGCGGCTCCCGATATCCGCGCCTGACGGTTCTTGCGCGTATCGATGTTGCGCGCGGAAGGCGTTGAATATGGCGCTGCCGTGGTCATGACGCGCTATCCTTCTGATCCGTGACAGATTTTCGAAATCCCCAGGGGAAGACCGCACGCACCAGCAGAGGTGCAGCTATGAAGACGATGATCAGAGCCTGAATAATGCCTATCAGATCGATGCTGACGCCGGCATCGACCTGCATTTGGCGCCCTCCCGCTTTCAGCGCGCCGAAGAGCAGCCCGGCAAACAGGACGCCTATGGGATGGGAACGACCGAGCAGAGCTACAGAAATCGCATCGAAACCGATACCGGCGGAAAACCCCGGTGTCGCGCGGCCGAGAACGCCCAGCACCTGGTTCGCGCCGGCGAGACCCGCAAGCGCGCCGGCCGACCCCATCGCGGTAACGATAATGAGCGGTGCGCGGATGCCGGCGTAGCGTGCGGCATCGGCGTTCTCGCCGCTTGCGCGGAACTCAAATCCCAGTTTCGTACGAAACAACAGCCAGTAGATCAGGATGACGGCCGCGACCACGAGAAAAAGGCCGGCATGGACGCGGAGGTTCGCATCAATCCATGCAAGCAGCCGCGGAAGTTCCGCGCTTTCCATGACCGATTTGGAAATCGGATCGGCCCGTTCCGCCTTCTGGACCCAGGGCAGTCGTAGCATGTAGTCAAGCAGGCGGTAGGAGATCAAGTTCAGCATGATCGTCGAGATCACTTCATGCGCGCCCGTCGCGGCCCGCAACCATCCCGCAATCGAAGCATAGGCGGCGCCGGCAAACGCTCCGGCCAAAAGCGTCAGTGGCAGATGCAGCGCCCACGGCAAGCCTTCGATACTGAAGCCCACGATTGCCGCCACGAGCCCGCCGACGATGATCTGTCCCTCCGCGCCGATATTGAAGAGGCCGGCCCGGAATCCCAATGCAAGGCCGAGACCGGCCAGGATAAGTGGTGCAGCTGCCGTCAATGTCTCTGAGACGGCGTTGAGCGAGCCGACCGAGCCCTCCAGCAGAGCAATGTAGGAGCGGCCGATCGTCCCCGGATCGACCGCGGTCGCCAGCATGACCAGGGCCCCGATGATCAACGCGACGATGAACGCGAAGATCGGCACGACCACGAGGTCCTCGTATTCGGCACGGCCGGGCGCCGCTCGCTGCAGGAGTTTTTCAGACAGCGTCTCACTGCTGGTTTGAACGGTCATGCCTGTGCTCCTGCCATGGCGAGCCCGACGGCATTCTTGTCGACAGGACCTTTGGTCGCATCGAATTCCGCAACGAAGCGACCTTTGAACATCACAAGGATCCGATCAGACAGGGACAGGATCTCATCCAGTTCCGAGGAGACGATCAATACGCCGTCGCCTGTGTCGCGGGCATGCATCAGCCGGCCATGGATATATTCGACGGAACCCACATCGAGGCCGCGTGTCGGCTGCGCGGCGACGACCAGACACGTCTCTCGTTCCAGTTCGCGCGCCACGATGAGCTTCTGCTGGTTGCCGCCCGACAGGCCGCCTGCCCTGGTGAAAACCGAAGGCGTGCGCACGTCGAAATCGGCAACGTACTTCGCTGCGCTTTTGAACACGTCAGGCCAGCGGATATTCGGGCCGGATGCATATCGTTCGTCGTAATAGGTGTTGAGCACCATGTTCTCCGCAACGGTGAAATTCGAGATCATTCCACTTCGTTGCCGATCCTCCGGAATGTGCGCCATACCCATACGGTGACGTTCGCGAACCGACGCGTGCGTAATATCCTTGTCCAGGAACAGTATCTTGCCGCTGGCGGCATGATGAAGGCCGGTCACAGCCTCGATCAATGCCGACTGGCCATTGCCCTGGACGCCGGCGATGCCGACGACTTCACCGCTCTTGACGTGAAAGCTGACGCGATCGACAGCAATCTTGTCGTCCTCGCTCAGTACTGTCAGTTCGCTGACATCAAGAAGCGTGCGGCCCGGCGCATAGGTTGCCTTTTCGACCTCGAAGACAACCGGCCTGCCGACCATCATTTCCGCAAGCTGCGCCTCCGTCAGCGTCTTGGGGTCGCCCTCGCCGACGATCTGGCCGTCGCGCAACACGCTGATGCGGTCGGCGATTTCAAGAATTTCGTTCAATTTGTGCGTGATGAAAACGAGTGCCTTGCCGGCGTCGCGCAATGACTTGACGATCTCGAAGAACTCAGTGACCTCCTGCGGGGTCAGAACCGCTGTCGGCTCGTCCAGAATGAGGACGTCGGCCGAACGAAACAAGACCTTGATGATCTCGACGCGCTGCTGAAGCCCGACCGGAAGGTCTTCGGCACGGGTACCTGGATCAACCTCCAGACCATATTTCGTATTGATTTCGTTGACCTGGTCGCGGGCGGCCGCCAAATCGAGCCAATCGAGCTTGCCGGTCGGTTCGACGCCCAGAATGACGTTTTCCGCGACGGTGAATACAGGAACCAGCATGAAATGCTGATGCACCATTCCGATCCCTGCCGCGATCGCATCGCCGGGACCCCGGAACACAACGGGTTTGCCATCGATCAGGATCTGGCCCTCGTCGGCGGCATAAAGCCCGCTCAAGATATTCATCAACGTCGATTTGCCGGCACCATTTTCGCCGAGGAGCCCAAGCACCTCTCCCGCGCGGATCGTCAGATTCACATTCGAGTTGGCGATTACCGGACCGAAGCGTTTGGTGATCCCCTTTAGTTCGACATCCACTGCCGCTCTCCCCCAAGGTCGACGCAAGAAACCGTGCCCGCCGCCTGACCACAGGCGACGGGAAAGGTGCGATCGGGTTATTCGTTGACCTTGATCGTGCCGTCGATGATCGCCTTGCGAATGTCGGAGAGCTCCTGCTTCATTTCGGCAGAGACCTCATTTTCCATGTCATGGAACGGGGCAAGCCCCACGCCGTCGTTTTCAAGCGATCCGACGAGAACACCGCCCTTGTAGGTGCCCTTCATTGCCGCTTCGATGACCGCGTAAACGGTCGAATCCATGCGTTTGGTGATCGATGTGAGATAGACATGCTTCTTTTGCGGGTCGGTCAGATAGAGGTCCGCATCGACACCGATGATCTTCAGCTTTTCTGTCCCGAGCTCATCGGCGAGCGCCGCTGAACCAAGCCCGACGGGACCTGCGACGGGCAGCACGATATCGGCGCCTTCGTCATAAAGGTTCTGAGCGAAGGCGCGCCCGTCATCGAGCGAATCGAAATTGTTCGTGAACAGACCTTCGCGCGTCTCGGGGTTCCAGCCGAGAACGGCAACCTTCGTTCCCTTCTGCTTGTTGTAGTAGTTCGCTCCGCGGTAGAACCCGTCCATGAAGATCGTCACCGGCGGAATGTTGATGCCTCCGAAGACGCCGATCGTGCCGGACTTCGAAACGCCAGCGGCAAGGTAGCCGGCGAGAAACGCGGCTTCGTCGGTGGAGTAGACCTGGCCCACCACATTGTTGAGTGGCGGATCGTAGGAAAAGTCGACGATGGAAAACTTCTGATCCGGATTTGCTTCCGCAGCCTTTTTGGTCGCGTCGCCAAGCAGGAAGCCGACGGTGATGATGATATTGCACTGCCCGCCAAGCAGGGAATTGATATTGGCTTCGTAGTCGGTTTCGGCCTGCGATTCCAGGTATCTGGCTTCGACGCCAAGCTTTTCCTTCGCGTCCAGAACGCCTTTCCACGCCGTCTGATTGAAACTGTTGTCGTCAATTCCGCCGGTGTCCGTCACCTCACAAGCCGTGAACGCCGCAGCGGCAGAAACGGAGCTTAGCAACAACGACGCCGTTACCGCAGCACTCGCGAAGAACTTCTCACTGTAGAGCATGATGGTAACCTCCCTGGTTGTGTGGCACGCTCGAGATTCTCATCTGGAAATGCAATTGTATCGGAAGAATTCCATTTTGTTAGAAGTAACATCATTCGAGACGTACGACTTGACACATATCAATAGCAAACGGTCGGGTTTGCCGCTTCTTGTCGCGAAGTAAGCAGCGCTCATATTGACTCTGGCACAACCTGCTTAGCTCCTCCACGCAAGTGTCGAGGAAATCTCCTTGTTTCCGCTCCGTTCGAAGCCCGAAAAAGGCAAGCTCTGCTGGTGAAGCGTTTCAAGAAGAAGGTTACCGACGGGAACTCCGAGCCTCTCTTTGCATGAGAATCCTGCTCAAGCCACCAGCCAATTGTCCCTGTAGAAGCGCACCTTGTCGCGCTCGAAAACAAGATGGGTTGGGGCGCCGACGGCCGGAACGCGATCGGGCGTGCGGAGTTTCACTATGGTGCCGTTGCCGAGTTCGACGCTGACAATCGCGAAGCAGCCCATGTCCTGCACATCGGTGACGGTTGCAGGCAATGTGCCTGCTTGCGGGGTGTCGGCAAGCGTGACGAATTCCGGGCGAATGCCAACCACGACCTGACTGAGGGAACGGCCTTCGGCAGAGCGCAGCGATCCGACCTCGCGTCCGAGGACGGACACCGTGCCCGCCTGGACAGTGCCATCGAGAAAATTCA
>DATGWU010000418.1:0-2798 GCA_035299345.1 Rhizobium sp. | reverse complement strand
CATCGCCTTGCAGAGCTCGAGAAAGCCTGCCGTATCCTTCGGGAACTCGCTGAAGCCAGCCGCCTTCATGTGGCTGTCGCGGTAGACGACGGCGTTGCCGATCGCCGTCAGCGGCATGGCGATGAACTTGCCGTCACGCATCGCATAACCCCTCAGGCCATCGTAGAAGCCGCCGTACTTGCCATCGAGGTAGGTGCCGAGCTCGGTCAGGTCGACGAGCTTGTCCGGATACTGATGCGCATCGTCGAACCAGCACATCACGAGGTCGGGGCCTGAGCCGACATTGGCGGCAACGGCGGCCTTCGGCCGGATGTCCTCCCAGCTTTCCTTGTCGATGCGCACCTCGACGCCTGTCGCCTCGGTGAACTTCTTCGTGTTCGCGAGCCATGCCTCCTCGTCACCCTGCACGAAGGGTGCCCAGCGCAGGAGCCGCAGGCTGGCACCCGCCTCCGGCGTATAGGTGGGTTCGGCCGCAAGGGCCGGCCGGAGTCCGAACGCCGGAAGACCGCCGGCGCCAATGAGGCCGGCCGTGCCGGCAAGGAATGTTCTTCTTTTGATCGTCATGAATGCTCCTCCTCCAAATACGGGACGCTGGTCACGCGACACTGCCTGTCCCGTCGGCGAATGCCGCGGTTTCATGCTTTTCCCCGCGCCCGGCGGGCGCGGCCTTGCGGCGTCATCCGGCAAGCCGCATGCCGGTTTCTTCATCGAAGAGATGGACGTGCGCCGGGTCGATGGCGATGCCGATCGGCTGGCCCGGTTGCGCGTCGAGGCGTTCGCGGAAGATGCAGGTGATTTCTTCTCCGCCGAACCTGGCGATGATCTGCGTTTCGTAGCCGGTCGGCTCGGTAACGACGACTTCCGCCTTCATGCCGTCGCGGTCGAGCCGGATGTATTCCGGGCGCAGGCCGTAGACGAGGCTCTTGCCCACCCCTTCCGCAAAGGGCTTCGGCAGGGGCAGGCGCGTGCCGTCGGTGGCGACGAAGACCTGCGGGTTCTGCGGATCGAGCGTGCCCCTGATCATGTTCATGGCGGGCGAACCGATGAAGCCGGCGACGAAGAGATTGTTCGGGTAGTCGTAGAGCTCGAGCGGTGAGCCGATCTGCTCGACGCGCCCGTCATGCATCACCACGATCTTGTCGGCCATGGTCATCGCCTCGATCTGGTCGTGCGTGACGTAGACCGTCGTCGTCTTCAGGCGATGGTGCAGTTCCTTGATCTCGGCGCGCATGGCGACGCGCAGCTTGGCGTCGAGGTTCGACAACGGCTCGTCGAACAGGAAGACCTGCGGGTCCCGCACGATCGCGCGCCCCATGGCAACGCGCTGGCGCTGGCCGCCGGAAAGCTGGCGCGGATACCGGTCGAGCAGGTTCGTCAGGCCGAGAATGCCGGCCGCATAGTTGACGCGCCGGTCGATCTCGTCCTTCGGCGCGGCGTTCAGCATCAGCGAGAACGCCATGTTCTTGGCGACCGTCATATGCGGATAGAGCGCATAGTTCTGGAACACCATGGCGATGTCGCGTTCTTTCGGTGGCAGGGTGTTCACCGTGCGCCCGCCGATGCGGATCTCGCCACCTGATATGTTCTCGAGCCCGGCGAGCATCCGCAGGAGCGTCGATTTTCCGCAGCCGGACGGACCGACGAGAATGACGAATTCGCCGTCTTCGATATCGATGTTCACGCCCTTGATGACGGGAAAGGCGCCGAAGGACTTGCGTACATCGGCAAACTGCACATTGGCCATGCGTTTCCTCCCAGAATGCAATCGTCAGTTCTTATACTTTCCGCCCTCCTCACCGGACGCGCGGAGCTCCTCAACTCTCGCGCCCGAGCGGCGGCATGCTGTCATCGACCGAACAGAACCGGCCGGCAGCGCCGCGATCACGGCAATCCGCCTGCGAGTTCGTCTTCGATGTGTATTTGGATGATCTCGTCGAATGTGTTTTCTGCCCGAAAGCCGAGCTTTTCGGCGCGGCTCGCGTCGAAATTGCTCGGCCAGCCGGCAACGATCCCGGCAATCACCGGATCCGGTTCGCGGCGGATCAGTGAGACGGCCCTGCCGCCGGCGACGCGCCGCAGAGCCTCGATCTCCTCGCCGACGGTCGCCGAGAGACCCGGCATGGTGAGATTGCGGCGCGGACCGATGACATTGATGTCCATGGTCGCGGCATGGATGAAGAAGCCGACCGCCGCGCGGGGGCTCGCAAACCAGTGACGGACATCCTCGCCGACCGGCAGCACCGCCTCCCTGCCCGCAAGCGGCTCGCGCAAGATATTGGAGAAGAAGCCGGAGGCCGCCTTGTTCGGCGCACCAGGGCGAATGCAGATGGTCGGCAGGCGTATGCCGACGCCGTCGATGATGCCGCGGCGGGAATAGTCTGCCAGCAGCAGCTCGGCGATCGCCTTTTGCGTCCCGTAGCTGGTGAGCGGCGTCGTGAAGAAATCGGGGCCGATGACTTCGGGAAACGGCGCGCCGAACACGGCGATCGACGATGCGAAGAGGACCCGCGGACGATAGGGGTCCCGTTGCCCCTCGCGGCGGATTGCCTCGAAGAGCGCACGCGTACCGTCCAGATTGACCGCGTAGCCCTTGTCGAAATCGGCCTCCGCCTCGCCGGAGACGATCGCCGCAAGATGGAAGACGACGTCGGGGCGGCCCTCGACCAGTCTCGTCGCCGTGTCTGCGTCCGCGAGATCGACGGTCAGCGCCGTCGTGACCGATTGCAGGGCCTCGGGGACTGCGGGCGTGATCGCGTCGGCCAACGTCAGACGTTCGATCGCGCTGCCGAGGATGGACG
>DATGWU010000417.1:0-3604 GCA_035299345.1 Rhizobium sp. | reverse complement strand
CAGGAAGAGCGATTCGAGCTGACCACCCTCACGCCCAATCAGCTCCGCAAGCTCTTTGTGGGCGCCGGCTTTGACTGCGGCCCCGCCGCAACGACGGCAATCCACTTGCGCGGTACTTCGGCAAGCGTACCGACGCTGCCGTCATGGGCAATCCTCAGAACCTTGCCGTCCTCACCGCCGGTCACCAGTGTCTGGTTGGCGTGGTCCTTCACACAGGTGAGAAGCCCCCTGTGGGCCTCGGTCACCTTGTCGCCGCCGTCCAGCCGGTGGATGGCACCGGAAGCGGCGGCGAAGAAGGGGATGTCTCCGAGAAAGGCGGCAGCGACGACGTGGCCTTCGATATCGAGAGGGGCAACCGTCGGCATCAGGAAGCGGCCTCGCAGGCGTGGAAGCTCTTTTCGAGCTTCTCGCGATCGAGATCGCGGCCGATGAAGACGAGGCGGGTCTCGCGCTTCTCGCCGTCCTTCCACGGGCGCTGGTGATCGCCTTCGATGATCATGTGCACGCCCTGCACGACATAGCGTTCCTCGTCACCGTTGAAGGCGATGATGCCCTTGAGGCGGAGGATGTTCGGACCGTCGGTCTGGGTGACCTTCTGGATCCACGGGAAGAAGCGGTCCGGGTTCATCTCGCCGCCGCGCAGCGAGATCGAGGTGACCGTCACGTCGTGGATGGCGGACGGGCCGTGATCGTGGTGGTGGTGATCGTGCCCGTGATGGTGATGGTCGTGATCATGGTCATGATGGTGGCCATGGTCGTGATCGCAGTCCGGACCGCAGACATGGTCCGGATCGTCATGGTCGAGGAAGCTCGGGTCGTTTTCGAGCGCACGCTCGAGATTGAAGGCGCCCTGGTTCAGGACCTTCGCGAGATCGACGCCCGAACGGGTGGTCGTGTAGACGCGGGCGGACGGATTGATCGCATGGACGATGTCCTCGATGCGATGAAGCTCGTCGTGGCTCACAAGATCGGCCTTGTTGACGACAACGACGTCGGCAAAGGCGATCTGGTCCTCGGCCTCGCGGCTGTCCTTCAGCCGGAGCGGCAGGTGCTTGGCGTCGACGAGCGTCACGACCGCGTCGAGCTCCGTCTTCGAACGAACGTCGTCGTCCATGAAGAAGGTCTGGGCGACCGGCACGGGATCGGCAAGCCCGGTCGTCTCGACGATGATGCCGTCGAAGCGGCCGGGACGGCGCATCAGCCCCTCGACGACGCGGATCAGGTCGCCGCGCACCGTGCAGCAGACGCAGCCGTTGTTCATTTCGTAGATTTCCTCGTCGGACTCGACGATGAGGTCGTTGTCGATCCCGATCTCGCCGAACTCGTTGACGATGACGGCGTACTTTTTGCCGTGGTTTTCCGAGAGGATGCGGTTGAGCAAGGTCGTCTTGCCGGCGCCGAGATAGCCGGTGAGCACGGTGACGGGAATGGGTTTCGCTGCAACTTCGGACATAGGAACCTCGATGGGTGAACTGGGCGGACAGGTGCCCCCCGGTGCGGTTGAGTTCATATAGGCCGCGGCGTGCGACAGTTCAAAGGCTTTGTTGGTGAAGCCTGCCCTTGCCCCGCTAACGCAGTTCGCCGACGTCGAAGGCGTGGACATCATGCAGCAGTTCGGTGAGGCCATGGACGGCATGGGCGATCATCCGTTCACCCTTCTCCGCCGTCGCGGCCGCCGCGTTGCCGGTCACCCCTTGCGGGTTGAGGTCCGCCATTTTCCAGCCGAAGGCGTGGGGACCGTAGGCGCGCAGATGGGTGAAACGCCGGGCATAGTCCGCCTGCCGGGAGGCAAAGTCGGCGGTCCGTGTCATGTCGACCTTGTCCGGATGAAGCGCCAGCATGACGGACGTTTCGATGTCGCCGCCGTGGATGCCCATGGCCTTCTCCTCCGGCGTCACGACGCCTTCCGGCACGCCGAAGCGGGTCCAGCTCGTCGCCACCGCCAGCATTTTGAAGCGCACGCGCGTTTCGGTGGCGACGATCGTCATCAACGGGGAATTGCCGCCGTGGGCATTCAGCATCACGAACTTGCGGACGCCCTGTCGCGCCAGGTCGCCGGCGATCGAAAGCCAGCGCTCGACGGCCTCGCCATAGCCGAGGCTTCGCGTGCCCGGAACATCGATGTGCTCTACGGAATAGCCGACCGGCTCCGCCGGCAGGAAGGTGACGGGCAAATCCGCGGGGAGGGCAGCGATCAGCCTCTCGACGATCCCTTCGACGATCAGGCGATCCGTCTCGAAGGGCAGGTGTGGACCGTGCTGCTCGTGGGCGCCGAGCGGCAGGACGGCGATCCAGTCGCGGCGCTCCTCCGGTGGAAGCGTCGGGTCGTTATCGGCAAAGTTGCGGTGGGGTCGGGACATTCCGGGACCTTATCCGATCTGCGGACGGTGTTTCAATGCGTTGTAAAGGTTAGCCGGCTTATCATGCCGGCAGGCGGCGATCACTCTCGGAGCATAGAGATGGCGAAGAAAGACAAGGCAGACAAGAAGGGCGGCAAGAAAGACAAGGCGGAGAAGAAAAAGGATGCCGGGCGGGAGGTCGTGAACGGCGCCTTCGTGCCGCTCGTCACGCAGACGGCGCGGTCGCTCAGGACGCTTCTCTCCCGCAGTCTTGCCGATTGCGGCCTCTATGCCGGCCAGGACGGTGTCGTCCAGGCGCTCGTCGAGGAGGACGGTCTGACGCCGGGTGCGCTCGCGCAGAAGCTCGGCGTCAAGGCGCCGACCATGACGCGCACGATCGGTCGCATGGAAGCCCAGGGCTTCGTCGAGCGGCGGGCGGACACGCTCGATCATCGTCTCACCAAGGTCTTCCTCACTGATGGCGGACGCGCCAGTCTCGATCGGATCGCCGCCGCGGCCGAGGCGTGCGAACGAGAGGCGTTGCAGGGCCTATCCGGCAAGGAGGCAAAGACGTTGCTGCGGCTGCTTCTCACCGTCGAGGAGAACCTCGATGTGGCGATCGGCAAGCGTTGAAGGCGGCCGACGGCGCTGCCGTTTCACAGGTGAAAACAGCAATTGAAATCCGCAATTAAATTGTTTAATTAAAACGTTTAATCGCGGGAGAGGGAGAAGGTTTCCACCGCGAGCGAACGCGATTGCCCCGGGAGGACACGTGGCTCAAAAAGTGAAGCTTTCCACGATAGCCGAGTCTCTCGGTCTGTCGACCGCCACCGTATCGCTGGCCCTGCGCGACAGCCCGCTGGTCGCGGTCGATACGCGCGAGAAGATCAAGGAACAGGCCCGTCATCTGGGCTATATCTACAATCGCCGTGCAGCCAGCCTCAGGACTTCGCGCTCCGGGATCATCGGCGTCGTCGTGCACGACATCATGAACCCGTTCTACGGAGAAATCCTCAAGGCCATCGAAAGCGAACTCGACCGAAGCCGCCATACCTTCATCCTCTCCAATCACTACGATTCCGTCGAAAAGCAGCGGACGTTCATCGAGACGCTGCTGCAGCTCGGCGGCGACGGCGTGATCATGTCGCCGGCGATCGGCACGCCGGAGGAGGACGTCATGCTGGCGGAAGAAAACGGCATGCCGGCGATCCTGATCGCCCGCTCGATGGAGGGCTTGGACCTGCCGACCTATCGCGGCGACGACA
>DATGWU010000416.1:0-3587 GCA_035299345.1 Rhizobium sp. | reverse complement strand
TCGGCTCTTCCACCAACATGATTGCGGCCGGGCTTGCTGCGCAGCAGGGCCTTGAGATCGGCTTCTTCGACCTGACCGGCATGGGCCTTATTCTCGCCCTCGTCGGCGGAGCCTATGTGCTCGTGGTGATGCCGCGTCTTCTCAAGGACCGCATATCGGCGGCATCACGCGAGAATCAGGTCACCGGCACGCAGTTCGTCGGCGAGATCCTTCTGACCGCGGGCCACCGCTATATCGGCATGACCTCCAAGGCTGGGTTCTTTCCCGAGATTCGTCATCTGACGCCACGGCTGCTCCTGCGCCGCGACGTGCCGATCCGCCCGCCCTTCGAAAACATCACCCTGATGCCGGGCGACATTCTGATCGTCACGGGGACGCGCAAGGCCTTCATGGATGCCATCGCCAAGGGCGAGAAGGGAACGACGGGACTCGAAGGCGAGGATGGCTACAGCAGCAACATCGACGTCGTGCCGCCCGGCGCCCATTACCACATCGTCGAGGCGGTGATCGCTCCCGGCTCGCGCTATGAAGGCCGCACCATCCAGCTCTCGGGGCTTCAGGCCCAGTTCGACGTCGCCGTCTTCGGCGTGCAGCGCAAGAGCCGAATGGCGCGCACCGCGCTTTCCGAAATCCGGCTCGAAGCCGGCGACACCCTGCTGATCGGCGGCACAATGGACGCGCTTGCCGCCATGCGGGGCAACCACGACATTCTCCTGCTCGAGCACTCCGCCGAATCCGTACCGCAGAAGCGCAAGGCAAGGATCGCCGCGACGATCTTCATCGCCATCGTCGCGCTCTCGGCCTTCGATATCTCGCCGATCGTGGTCAATGCCATTGCCGGTGCCGGCCTGATGATCGCCCTCGGCTGCCTGACGCTCAATCAGGCAAGCCGCGCCTTCGACAAGCAGATCTACCTGATGATCGGCACCGCGATCGCGCTCGCGACCGCGCTCGAGCATACCGGCGGGGCCTCGCTGATCGCGCGGGAAACGATCGCCCTGCTGGACGGCGCGCCGAGTGCCGTCGTCCTTTCGGTACTCTTCCTGCTGATGGCGGTGTTGACCAATATCCTCTCGAACAACGCCGTCGCCGCGCTATTCATGCCGATCGCGCTCGACGTCGCGCGCCGCGTCGGCGCTCCGCCCGGGGCCTTTGCCGCCGCGGTGATCTATGCCGCGAACTGTTCCTTCGCCACCCCCGTCGGCTACCAGACCAACCTGCTGGTGATGGGGCCGGGCCATTACCGGTTCGCCGACTTCGTGAAGGCGGGGACACCGCTCGTCGTCATCATATGGTTGACGTTTTCCATTCTTGCGCCATGGTATTACGGACTGTAGTCGCGAAAGGATCGGGCCCCGGCCACGATGAACACCCAGACGTCCCCTTCCCCGCAGTTCTATCTGACGGCGCCCGCGCCGTGTCCCTACCTGCCGGGCGAGAAGGAGCGTAAGGTCTTCACCCATCTCGTCGGGCCGCGGGCGACCGAGATGAACGACCTGCTGACGCAAGGCGGGTTTCGCCGTTCGCAGAACATCGCCTACCGGCCAGCCTGCGAATCCTGCCGTGCCTGCATCTCCGTCCGTATCCTGGCGAGCGAATTCACGCCCGGCCGGTCGTTCCGCCGTGTGCTTGCCGTCAACAGGGATATCGTGGCAACGGCTTTTCCGGCGCAGCCCTCTTCGGAGCAGTTCAGCCTCTTCCGCCGCTATCTCGATCAACGTCACCAGAGCGGCGGCATGTCCGACATGACGGCGCTCGATTATGCGATCATGGTCGAAGACACCCATGTGCAGACCAGGATCATCGAGTACCGGCTGCGCGCTCCGGGCGACGGCCTCAAGGGGAAGCCGAAGGGCGAACTGGTGGCGGTCGCGCTCAGCGACTTCATGAGCGACGGGTTGTCCATGGTCTACTCGTTCTTCAATCCGGCCATGGAAACGCGTTCTCTCGGGACGCTGATGGTGCTCGACCACGTCAACCGGGCGAAGGCGCTCGGACTGCCGCACGTCTATCTCGGCTACTGGGTCAAGGGGTCGGACAAGATGGGCTACAAGATCCGCTTCCAGCCACAGGAGCACCTCCTGAGCCAGGGATGGCAGCGCTACACCTCCTCCGAACCCGCCCGGGACTGACATGCCTTCAGAACAATTCGATGCACGCCGCAAGGGGCTCGTGCTGACCACGGCCGGCGGCCTGGCGCTCTCCTTCGACATTCCGCTGGTGCGCCTCGCCGACGGCGATATCTGGTCGGTGCTGGCGCTGCGCAATCTGTCGACCTTCGCGCTGGCTTTCGTCCTGCTCCTGCTGCTGCGCCGGGTCGGCGACGGCCGGGTGCCGTTCCGGCTCTCCCGCAGCAGCGTCGCCGCGAGCGCCCTCTACGGCCTCTCGACCATGGCCTTCATCGCCGCCGTCTACCATACGACGACCGCGAACCTCGTCTTCATCGTCGCGTTCAATCCGATGTTCGGCGCACTCCTCTCGTGGTTATTCCTGAAGGAACGCCCCTCCACCGCCACCCTCGCGACAATGGCGATCATGGTCTGCGGCGTGGCGCTGATCGTCGGCGACGGCATGGCCGCGGGGCATCTCTTCGGCGATCTGCTTGCGCTCGCCTGCGGCTTCCTGATCGCCGCCGCGCTGACGATCGGCCGTGCCTCGAAGGAGCCGATGGGGTTTGCGCCGCTGATGGGAACCCTGCTGCCCGGCGCGACCGGGCTCGCGATGGCAAGCCAGACCGGTTTTGCCATCAGCGACTCGCAATGGGTATTGCTTGACGGCGCGGTCATGATGCCGCTCGCCTTCTGGTGCCTTGCGACCGGTCCACGCTACCTGCCCGCGGCCGAGGTCGGCATGTTCTACCTGCTGGAGACGATCCTCGCGCCCATCTGGATGTGGCTGGTGTTCACCGAGGCGCCCAGCCGGATGACGCTGCTCGGCGGCACGATCATGCTCCTCGGGCTCATCGGAAACTCACTGCTGCAGGTCTGGCTTTCGCGCCGCGTACAGCCCGGAATTTGAGCTCAGGCGTCGCGCATGATCACCGCCTCGACCGGACGTCGGGGCGAATAGGGCAAGGCCGGCGCATAGCCGAAGCGAAGCACGAGATCGGGACGGCGTCCCTCCAGCCCGGCGACACGCGCCACATCCGCACGTAGGCCGGCGACCTCCACCGGCTGGTTGACGAATGCGGTCCGGATGCCGAGCGCCGTCGCCGTCAGGCAGAAGCGCTGGCAGGCCCGCCCCGCAGCAATCCAGCCGGCCGGGCTTTCCGGCGCGGCGGAGAAGACGGCAATTCCCGCGGAGCTGTCCATCTGGCGCGCGTACTTGTCGGCCTCGGAGCGGGGCTTGAACGCGATCTCGAAGGCGTGCGGCCCGACCCATTCCGGCAGAGCGGGATTGCCGCTCGCCGGCGCGTAGAGCCCGTCACCGCGCTTGATCGCCGCCGAGGGGCTGAAGCGGATCCATTGCTTGAGTTCCGCCACGAAGGCGCGATCCGCCATCTGTGCATCATTACCCGCGATGACGAGATCACGCATGCGTCCGATTGCGCCACGCTCGGTCACCACGGCCACCTGGACGCCGTCGAC
>DATGWU010000415.1:0-44424 GCA_035299345.1 Rhizobium sp. | reverse complement strand
ACGTCCGCAACGCCTTCGACATAGCCCGACGTGAGCTTCAGGCGGTCGGGCTTGGCGAACGGCTGAGCCACTACCCCGGGCAGCTTTCCGGCGGCGAGCAACAGCGCGTCGCCATTGCGAGAGCGCTCGCGCCGTCGCCGGCGGTGTTGATCGCCGACGAGCCGACAGGCAACCTTGATACCGAGACCGGTCGCCAGATTGCCGATCTCCTTTTCGCCAAACAGGCCGAGCGCGCGATGACGTTGCTGCTCGTCACGCACGACCCGCTGCTGGCGGCGCGCTGCTCGCGGCAGATCAAGGTAACCTCGGGTACGATCGTCGAAGATCGGCCGCGCCGCGAGCGGCTTGAAGAGCGGTTGCCAGCATGAGAGCCTTTCTTCCTCGGCTTCGCGTGGCTTTCAGGATAGCGGTCCGCGAGTTGCGCGGCGGCTTGCGCGGCTTCTACATCTTTCTCGCCTGCATCGCGCTGGGCACAGGGGCGATCGCGGCCGTCAATTCGGTTTCCACGGCGATTACGGACGCCATCGCCTCGCAAGGCCAGGAGCTGCTTGCCGGCGATGCGCGCTTCGAACTGAACAACCGCGAGGCCACGCCTGAAGAGCGACGCTTTCTGAACGATCTCGGAACTGTTGCGGTGTCGACCGTCCTGCGCTCGATGGCCCGCCTGCCGGATGGCGCGGATCAGTCCCTGGTTGAAGTGAAGGCAGTAGATCGTCTCTATCCGCTCTATGGCACCTTTGCCGCCGACCCACCGCAGTCCCTTCCTGACGCATTCGCAGAGAAGGACGGTGCTTTCGGAGCGCTCGCCGCACCGCTCCTGCTGGAACGTCTCGGCCTTGCAGCCGGCGACGAGCTTCTGGTCGGCAAGGCCCGCTTCCGTATAGCAGGCGTAATCGCAAGCGAGCCGGACGCCATTTCGGACGGAATGGGATTTGCTCCTCGCCTGCTGACGAGTCTCGACGGTCTTAGGGCCTCTGGTCTCGTTGAGACCGGCAGTCTCGTCGAACATGCCTACAAGGTGCGGCTCCACGAGCCGCAACTCTCTCCCGCGGATCTGCGCGAAAAAGCGCAGGCGACGCTGCCGAATGCCGGATGGTCGATCCGCACCAGTGATCGCGCCGCGCCGGCACTGAGTGAGAATATTGCACGCTTTTCGCAGTTCCTCACGCTCGTCGGCCTCACGGCCCTGATTGTCGGGGGCGTCGGCGTCGCCAATGCCGTTCGCGCGTTCCTCGACAGCAAGCGCGTGGTGATCGCCACCCTGAAGTGCCTCGGGGCGCCTGCAACCGTGGTCGTGTTGGTGTATTTCATACAGATTGCCATCATCGCGGCCGTCGGCATCGCCGGCGGGATCGTCGTCGGGATCGTGGCACCGATCGTCGCCGCACAGTATCTCGGACAGGTGCTGCCGATCCCCGTCGCGCCGGCGCTCTACCCGGGTGCACTGATGCTTGCGTCGCTGTTCGGCATATTAGTCACGCTCGCCTTTTCCATCCTGCCCCTCGGTCACGTCCGTGAGATACCGGCAACCGCCCTCTTTCGGGAGCAGGGCCTGGAGGCCGGCGGCTGGCCTTCGCGCACCTACATCCTTGCAGCCGCGTTCCTGTTTGTCGCGCTCGCAGCGCTGGCAATCAGTGTCTCGGACGATCGCTGGATCGCAACCCTCTTCCTGGTTTCGATCGCCGTCGGCTTCGTCGTCCTGCGTTTCGTCGCACTCCTGATCGCAATGGTAGCGCGACGCGTCCCGCGCCCGGCATCTGCAGCCCTGCGTCTAGCGGTCGGCAACATCTATCGCCCAGGTGCGCTCACGCCGTCTGTGGTTCTTTCCCTCGGGCTTGGCCTTACGCTCCTCGTCGCGCTTGCGCTCGTCGACGGTAACCTGCGCCGCGAACTGACCAGCAGTCTCCCGGAACGGGCGCCGAACTTCTTCTTCGTCGACATCCAGAAGACGGAACTGGACGGTTTCCGTCGCCTTCTGACCGCTCGCTCACCGGCAGGCAGAGTCGAGGAAGTGCCGATGTTGCGTGGCCGCATTCTCGCTTTCAACGGTACGGACGTGACGAAGATGGAGGTACCTCCGGCGGGACGCTGGGTGCTTCGTGGCGACCGTGGCATCACCTATGCCGAGGCATTGCCCGGAAATGCGCAAGTAACCGCCGGCGAGTGGTGGCCGGTGGGCTATACCGGCGAGCCTCTGGTGTCCTTTTCCGCTGAAGAGGCGACGCAGCTCGGACTGAAGATCGGCGATACAGTGACTGTCAACGTCCTTGGACGAAGCATCACCGCCCGGATCGCCAATTTCCGCAAAGTCGACTGGGAATCGCTTTCCATCAACTTCGTGATGATTTTCTCTCCGAATACCTTTGTCGGCGCGCCACACACGTGGTTGGCGACGCTTACGCTGCCTGACGCGACGAGCGCGGAGGAAGCGTCCATATTGAAGGCGGTAACCCGCAGTTATCCGACCATCACAAGTGTGCGGGTCAAGGACGCCCTGGACGTAATCGGACGGCTGGTCGGCCAGTTGGCGACTGCGATCCGGGCGGCGGCCGGGATTGCACTTGTCACCTCGGTCCTTGTTCTGTCGGGCGCATTGGCGGCCGGAAATCGGGCACGGACCCACGACGCCGTCATATTGAAGACCCTCGGCGCCACGCGCGGCCTGTTGATCCGCGCCTTTACCTATGAATACCTCCTCCTCGGTGCCACCACGGCTGCCTTCGCGCTCGCAGGCGGTGGCGCGGCGGCCTGGTACGTCACCGCGCATATTATGAATCTACCATCATCGTTCCTTCCTGCCGTGGCCCTGACGACGCTCGTGCTTTCGCTCCTGATCACGGTCGGTGTCGGGCTCGCGGGCACCTGGCGGATACTCGGTCAGAAGGCGGCTCCCGTTTTGAGAGAGCTCTGAGACATCGCTCACCCGCGTACCAGCGAATGATGTTCCCGGTTTTTTGAGGGCGCTTGCTCTTGTAGCAAACCCCGGAAAACCTCATATTGTCCACAGGCATGCTGAGCTTCGCAGCGGCGCCTCGGGATCATGACCCGACACCGTAACCATTCCGAAGCTTGAAAAGAGGAAACAATGGCTGAACTTCGTAACTACCAAAGCCGGACGAGCGGCAACGCTCAATCGGCCACGATGATCGACGAAGGCCTTCGCGCCTATATGCTGAAGGTCTACAACCTGATGGCACTTGGTCTGGCGATCACGGGAGTTGCAGCATATCTGAGCTTCAATCTTGCCGTGGACAACGGTCAACTGACCGCTTTCGGTCAGGCGATCTATGTCAGCGGCCTGAAGTGGGTCGTCATCTTCGCACCGGTTGCGCTTGTCTTCTTCATGAGCTTCCGCATCCACACGATGAGTGTTGCGGCTGCGCAGCTTACCTTCTGGATCTACGCCGCCCTGATGGGGCTGTCGCTCTCCTCGATCTTCCTGATCTACACCGGGCAGAGCATCGTGCAGACCTTCTTCGTGACGGCCGCATCGTTCGGTGCGCTGTCGCTCTACGGCTATACGACCAAGCGTGATCTCTCCGCTATGGGCTCGTTCCTGATCATGGGCCTGTTCGGTCTCATCATCGCGAGCCTCGTGAACCTGTTCCTGGCTTCGTCGGCACTCGAGTTCGCGATCTCGATCATCGGCGTACTGATCTTTGCAGGACTCACTGCCTGGGACACCCAGCGGATCAAGGAATCTTACTTTGAAGCCGACAGCAGCGATACCGCCGGCCGCAAGGCGATCATGGGCGCGCTGCAGCTCTACCTCGACTTCATCAACCTGTTCCTGTTCCTACTGCGCTTCCTCGGCAACCGCGAGTAACGGCGACATCAGCTGTAACAGACAAGAACCCGCTGGTCGCGCCAGCGGGTTTTTCATTGTCGAACGGGTCTGAAACGCTGCCGTTTGTACAGACTGCGGTGCGGCCCTATTGCCGCGGTGATGCCTTGGCTGAGCCAATACGAGGCGCCGGATCGACGAAGGCGCCCGGCTCGTTGACCCGGGCTTCGACTATCCGCTGCACGACTTCGGTCGCTCCGACGTGCCGGCCTTCCGTGTTATAGAAGCTTCCCTTGACCTGAATGGTAGCTGCCAGGGCGGCTATGAAATCGTGAAGAAGCTGCTCGTCAACCGGTTCAGGATTGGTCCAGAACGCATCGAGACTTCCTTGGTGTGTCAGTCCCGGGATGTCATACACGGCACAGCCGAGGGCAATCGTCGACTTCAGCTTTCTGATGCTGTGAATACCAACCGTCGAATTGACGACAACGGTCCCGGACGCCTGTCGGAGGATCGCGTCGAGATTGCCCTGCTCGATGAACATGACCCGTTCGGAGACACCATATTTTTCGGCGATCCGCGCGATCCTCTTGCCCCATCGTTCCAGGCCGTTGTCGAGCGGGTGCTGCTTGAAGACGAGGGCATACTCGGCTGCGGCATGCCCAGCGAACGACGCGATGACCTCGTCCAGCATCTCCTCGAGATGTCGGTAAGGGGAGTTCGCCCGGATCTGGTAGTCGCTCTGCAACTGAAGGGCGACGATGAAGAACGGCACATGGCCGTTCTCGAAGAGCTCGGGCGGTGTCGTGCGCGGGCGATGCGCCCACCGCACGAGCCAGGGCAGGTAGTCGACCAGCGCCGAGTAGTATTTGTCAGCGACGTAAAAAGGAAAGAAGGCGCGACCGAAAAACGCCGTCACATTATAGAAGACCTCGTTGAACGCCTCCTGCCCGAAGGTGTGCGGGTACCGGACATGAAGATCAGGCGCGCTGACGCTCCCGGCGATGGCTCTCACTGCTGCGGGATCGTTCGGGAAATGGGAGAGATGGCCCATGCCGTCACGTTCCAGAGTGATCCAGTCGGGTCGCAGGTAGCCGAATTCCACGGCATGACAACGGACACCGAGCCTCGCTCCGACTTCGCAGGCGATCTTGTGATAGGGCAACTGGTCCGCATAATAGAGAATATCGGTGACTTCTTCCCGCCGGATCAGTTCTTCGAGAGAAACAGGCCAATGCTTCAACGAGCGGCGATAGTTGATTGCGCCCCGCTTCAACCAATAGACTTGGTCACCGAGCGAAAAGTTGACGCGATGTGTCGGCACGCCTGCCTGCTCGAAGGCCTCGGCCAGCTCTCGCCAAAAAACTGAAGGGGGCCCCTGAAGGAATAAGACGACGGGCCCATTAGCCGACCGCTGCATCAGACGGCAGGTCCGAGGCTGGAAATATGCGACACCATTACATTTTATCCGCTAATACCGAGCTTTTGTCGCTCTCGTTAGGTGACTATAAGAGGCCGGTCAAGGACGAACAAGTTTGCAGGTCGGGATCATGTGTGGTTTGACACTCCTTATTTTGCAAGGCCCCGCCTCGCCGTTCCTCAAGGAAGTCGCGGGACAAGCGGAGAGCGCTGGCGCGAAAGTCTTCAAGATTAATTTCTGCCTGGGAGACGCCGTCTTCTGGTGGCCGCGAAAGGCCGACTGGTTTACCAGCCCGAGCGAGGATTGGCCCACCTTCCTTCGTAACTATCTTCGTCGTAACGGCGTCACCGACATCTTGATGCTTGGAGACGGCCGGCCGAAGCACGCCGTCGCAGTGGAGATCGCACGCGAGGCGGGTGTCAGGGTCCATATACTGGAGCACGGCTATCTTCGTCCTGACTGGCTCACCATCGAGCCGGAAGGCATGTCCGGACGCTCCTGGTTTCCCCGCGACGCCACCACGCTGCGCGCGCTCGCGGATGATGTTCCGGCCGTCGACATGCAGAGCCACTTCAGCAACAGTTTTCTCACCTACGCGCTCTATGATCTTGCCTACCACGTGCCCAACGTCCTTCTGGGCTGGCTCCTTCATCCCCATTACCGGACGCACGGCCCCGTTCACCCGGCGGTGGAGTATGCGGGCTGGATCAGAAAGGGGCTGACCTCCGGCCGCCGGCGCAGGCAGGCGCAAGAAGTGCAGCAGGTCTATCTGCCGAAGGAAACGTCGCCACCTCGGTACTTCCTGTTTCCGCTCCAACTGCCGGGGGATTACCAGATCCGCATCCATGCCCCGTTCGGCGACCATTTCGAGATCGTAGCCGCAACGATCGCGTCTTTCGCGCGCGAGGCGCCACCTGAAACAAGGCTGCTGTTCAAGATCCATCCGATCGATAACGGACTAAGCGGATGGGCCGGCGTCATCGCCGGAGAAGCCAGGCGTTATGGCGTCGAGAATCGCGTCGACCTCATCGATGGCGGTAACCTCGACAAGCTGATTTCCAGCGCAGCCGGAATTGTGACGGTGAATTCGACCGTCGGCCTTTCTGCCGTTATGGCAGGCAAGCCGGTGATCACACTCGGTGCCGCGATCTACGACATAGCCAGCATCACGTATCAGGATAGCCTCGCGAGCTTCTGGAGAGCACCGCAAGCACCACAACCGGGAATGCCTGAGGTACTAGCAAAAGCACTCGTCGCGACGACCCAGGTTCGCGGCGGCTTTCTCGGTGCGGAAGCAATCGCGATCGGAGCGCGCAACGTCGTGGAGCGTATCCTCGCCCCCTCCTCCGCACTTGAGCGGCCAGCTGCAGTCGTAAATGCCTACCGTTATCAGCCGGAACTGGAACAGGCGCCGGTCACCGCAGCCTGATGCGCTTGCGCTCGAACCACCAGTAAACGAACGGACGTACAACCGAGCCGAAGCGGCCAAGCAGGAAAATAGTCGTGGTGAAATAGACGGTACGCTCATTTCGGTCGAGCGCCCGGACAATTCTGGACGCCACGGCCTCGGCAGTCCAGGCTCCGCCGGCTTTCATCATGGCCGCCGCCTGTGCCGGGCGGACCTGCAGTTCAGCGGCGAGCTGCGGCGTATCGGTGTCCGGGGGGAAACAAATCGCGACGTCGATCCCGTGAGCTGTCGCCTCCAAACGCAAAGCCTCAACGAAGGCCATGAGGGCAGACTTTGAAGCACAATAGGCGGCATAACCGAAGATGCCGATGAGCGCAGCGCCGGACGACACCACCAGTATCTTGCCGTGTCCTCGCGCCCTCATCCCGCCGTAGACGGCCCTCACGGCATTCACCGCCCCGACCAGGTTCGTGTCGATTTGCCGGCGAAAGTCCTGCGCCTCTTGCCGATGGAACTCCGCCGGCGCAACGACGCCCGCCGATGCTACCAGGATATCGCACGCACCGTGCGTCGCCTCTGCCGCCGCGATCACACTCTCGAGCTGGATTTCGTCGGCGACGTCCGCCTGTCCGAGATGAATACGCTCCTGAGAGCAACCGGTTTCGTCACACAGACGATCGCGGGCGCCAGTCAGCCGACCGGGATCTCGCCCGACAAGGGTGACGGCAGCCCCCCGCAGCAAATAGCAGCGCGCGACAGCGAGCCCTATCCCGCTCGATCCGCCTGTTACGATGACATGAACCATCGGCTCTTCGATCCTCAAAGGCCAACAAAACGCGGCGCCATCGGGTGCTGGCGCCTCAGCCCTTGCCAAGCCTCGCCATCAACTGGCCGACATCCACGGACGCGAGCCCGAAGTTTTGCTGCTTCAGTTTTTCAAGAATTGTCGCTGTCAGATCGACTGCACGGCCGATCTGCTCTTCCGAGTGTGAGCTCGTGATGAAGAAGCGCAGCCGAGCCAGACCTTCAGGAACCGCCGGGTGAATGATCGGCAGAACATTCACACCCGCTTGATACAACTCGTTCGACAATTGCACGGCACGAAGCGAGTCGGCCACCAGAACCGGCACGACGGAGTATCCTTGGCTCAGCCCCGTATCGAGTCCGCGCTGCCGGGCCAATTCGAGGAACAGCTGGCTGTTTCGCCGAAGGTCTTGTGTTCGCTGTGGTTCAGCCCTCAGCACTCCAAGGCTGGCGATGGCCGCACCTGCCAGAACCGGAGCCAGACCGACGCTGTAGACGAAACCACCAGCTTGGGCTTTCAGGAGGGTAACCAAGGCCTCGCTTCCCGCGATATAGCCGCCGCAGCTGCATGTCGTCTTCGAGAGCGTTCCCATCCAGATATCGACGGAGGTCGGATCGACGCCGTAATGCTCAAAAACGCCTCGACCGCTGTCCCCGAGCACGCCGAGCGAATGGGCTTCATCGAGCATCAGCCAGAAGCCGTATTGTTCCTTGAGACGGAGAAGCCCGGGAAGGTCCGCGATGTCGCCATCCATCGAATAGACGCCTTCAGCGATCACCAGGATCCGCTCATACTGGTCGGCGAGAGACTTGAGCACGCGCTCCAGATCGGCAACGTCATTGTGCTTGAAGAAGCGACGAGTAGCCCCCGAGAGTTTGACACCGGCCAGCCCACTATTGTGCATGAACTCGTCGTGGATCACCAGATCGCGCGGGCCCATGAGGCAGCTGATTGCCGCCACGTTGGTCAGATAACCACTGACGAAGCAAATCGCGGCCTCCGTACCGTAGTTCTCGGCGATGGCCGATTCCAGTTCGTGGTGGATCGTGCGCTCTCCGGCCACAAGCCGGCTCGCAGATGCCGAGATGCCAAACTGCCGGATAGAACGTTCACCGGCACCGAGCACATCCGGGTGCTGATTCAGACCTAGGTAATCGTAAGAGGCAAAATTGTCGAAGGTGCGTCCGTCGATGGTTGCCGTCGCCCCGCTTGCACCCTCGTGAGCCCGATAGAACGGGTTCTCCATCCCGAGATACTCGCTGGCACGTTGCTGCATAACCACCTGCTTGTACTCGGGCAGATCGCCAAATCCCGGCTGCTTACGACGAGGCAGCGAATTGAGGGCCTGTTCCGTTCGGAAAACACGCCCCTGATCCACGTTTTTCTGCAGGCCCTTCATCCTGTTCAGGATATTCTGCCGCTTGCTTTCGTCCATAAGTCCATAACTCCAGGCATCCGACCGCTGGTCGGCTAGTCGCTACTCCGCTCCGGCGTGCCGACGGCTCAACTCGTCGACAATGCGTGTTTCCGCCGAGACGTCCGCATCGGTCTCTTCCGTTCCGTTGCGGGCCTTCACCTTCTCGTAGAGACGGCGCGTTATATCGCCCACCGTCGCGTTATCGGCGAGGCTGCTCAGCGGCATGTCGAAGCCCGTATTCTGTTCGAAGTTCAAGCCGAGTTCAACGGCCATAAGGCTGTCGAGCCCGATATCCTTGAGCACGCTTTCCTTGAGGATACTTTCGCGAGAAACCCTGAGGATCGTCGCGATCTCGGAGGCGAGAATGTCGAAGAGGACATCCTGCGCCTCGGCCGGCGATTTGCCTTCGATCATCGCGACGAGGTCGATGTCACCGCCCTCGGTACCGCTGGCGTGATGAGCAGCCTTGCGCATCACAACGTCGAAGAGAGCTTCATTCACCACCGCAAGATTGTGCGCGGCGGCCCAGTCGAACTCCGAGATCATGACGACAGCCGCATCGACCGTGTCGGGCGCACTCGCGATGTACTCCTCGACGGCATTCAGGGCGTCGCGCGCATTGATCGCCGTCTTGCCGAGCCGCCGGTCCAGCCGCTGACCGACATCTGTATTGCGCGCCAGATAACCGGCGTCCGCGATCGCGCCGAAGCCAGCGGCGAGAGCCGGCAGACCTTCGGCTCGACGCGCCCGCGCAAGCCCTTCCAGGAAGCCGTTGGCCGCGACATAGTTCGCCTGCCCCGGATTACCGACGAGGGTAGTCACCGAACAGAACAGGATGAAGTTGTCGAGCACGTCCGACCGGGTCTCGGCGTCAAGGATCGCGGCACCCTTCGCCTTGACGTCGATGACAGGGCGGTTCCGCTCTTCAGTGAGGTTGCCGATCAGAGCATCGTCCAGGACCATCGCGGCATGAATCACCGTCTTCAGCGGGGCTGCCCGACGCAAGTCGGCGAGCATCGCCTTTACATCGCTCTCGCGCGTAACGTCGCAGGCAAAAAGCCTGACGTCGACGCCACTCCGCGTCCATCGGGAAATGGCCGCGGCGGTCGCTTCGTCAGCAACTCCTCGGCGGGAGCAGAGCGCGATTGTCCGTGCGCCCTTCTCCACCAGCCATTCCGCAGCGACGAGACCGAAGCCACCAATGCCGCCCACGACGAGGTGCGCACCTTGCGGGTCGACCTTCATCGTCCTCGGCGGCTTCGCGACCACGTGGTCGACGCCGGTCTTCGGAGGAAGGACGACAATCTTGCCGATATGCCCGGCATTCTGCATCAGGCGGAACGCATCGCCGATCTCGTCATGATCGAAGGCGCGATACGGAAGCGGCGAGAAGACGCCCTCCTCGAAGAGCGCACCGATCTCCGCCAGCATACGGCGCGAGAGTTCCGGATGCAGGACCAGCAACTGGTCGGCATCGATGCCGAAATAGCTGACATTGCGCCGGAAGGGACGAAGACCGATCTTGCTGTCGGCATAGTAGTCGCGCTTGCCGAGCTCCAGGAACCGACCGAACGGCTTGACCAGCGACAGGCTCTTTTCCATCGCCTCGCCGAAGAGCGAGTTCAGAACGAGATCCACGCCCTCTCCGCCGGTCACACTAAGAACGTCACCGACAAAGCTCAAAGTGCGGGAATCGAAGACGTGATCGGCGCCGAGCATCTCGACAAACCGGCGCTTCTCCTCGGTTCCCGCCGTCGCGATGACCTTGAGACCGGCGTGCTTGGCAACCTGCAGCGCCGCAAGGCCGACCCCACCGGCGGCACCATGGATCAGGATCGTTTCACCCGGTCGCGCGCGGCCGAGCTCGATGATCGCATAATATGCCGTGAGAAAGACCACGGGAATCGAGGCCGCAGCAACCGGATCGATACCTGCCGGCAGTCTGGCAACACCCGTGCGCTTCACCACCACGTGCGTCGAGAACGCCGACGCAGCAATCGCCATCACAGGATCGCCGATCGTCAGATCGTCTATCGCACTACCGATTCCGACCACGCGGCCGGAGAACTCCATGCCGATCGAGGCGCCGGCAAAACCGTCTTCCAGAGCCTCTTCCGGCAACAGGCCCATCGCCCACATCACGTCACGGAAATTGAGCCCTGTCGCAGCGACCTCGACCAGCACCTCGTCGCAGCCGATCGTCGGCAAGTCACAGCTTTCCCACCGTATGCTCGCGACCTGCGACGGCACCTGCTGGCGGATGACCGCCGCCGTGAATTTACTGGTAATGCCGAACGCACGCGGCGCCGCACCCGGTACTGCACGGATCTCGGAGAGCGTTCCGTCGGCTTCGATCCGCCATTCTCTGTTACGTCCAGTGCTCTCGGAGACCCTACGTGCCGCATCGAGCAACACCTTCAGGTCATCACTTCCGCCGGCTGCATCGACGCATTCCACGTCTAGGAAGTCGAATTCGTTGCGCAGGACGCGCAGGAACACCCACAGGCCGGAGTTGACAGGATCAGCCGGCTGGCCGACCGACGAGCCACCGGCCGGGGCGCCGCCGGGAGCGACGACAACTAGGCGAAGCTTCTGTGCCTGAGTGACGGTGTTGCGATATTCGGCCTGCGCCAGTGCCAGTGCGCTCAGCGCCAGAACTCGCTGCTGCAATTCGAGGGAAGCGCCCTCGACCGGCAGATGCCGGGGGCTGAGGAACACGATCTTATCGGTGGCCCCAACATCGCGGGAGAACACGTCGAGGAAAGCCGCCTTGTCGAGGGCAAGATCACCGCTGGCGGCAAACGCCTGCGTGCGGGAGAAGCCTGCCGCCTTGGCGATGTCAGCGAGCGTGCCGCTGTCGGTGCCACCTCGATGAACCATGACGACCGGACGGAAGGGTTCGACAACTGCCGAGGTTTCCACGACGGCTTCGGCGCTAATCTCCTGGCCTCCGCCAGCCTCGATCAGGATCGCGCTCCCGCCGGTCATGTCCCGTTGGCGAACATTGGTGTGGACGTAGCCTCTCTGCTCGAGGAGTTCCGACCACTCAGGGGTGGATGGGAGAGAGCCAATGGGGAACTCTTCCGATCTGCTTCGCGAAAACCAGCCTTCGCTCAAGCCATGGACGAAATCCTGGAAGACGCCGGGTGCGCTGACGGCTGCCAACAAGACAGCCGAGTGTGCAAGCCAGTCCGAGGGAAACTTGGCCACATCATCCTCGATGAGCGCTCGCAGCCGATCGCTCGCACTCACGACAATATCAGCCGCAAGCTCTGTTTCGAGCCGGTCAAGCACAGTCACACGGGGATCGTTTTCGAAGGTCAACTCAAGGCGGTGCCTCAGACCATTGTCCGGCTCGTAAATGGCGAACGTGGCATTCTTCGCTTCAGCAATCTCCGCGAGCCTGCGCGTGAGGTGTGGCGACGTGCTTCCAAGCTCGAGAATACGGGCAGTTCCGCTGCCATCTGCCAGCGCATTTCGCAGCGCCTCAACGAGCATAGCCGCGCGGTTTCGCGCCGCGACCGAATGGATCGTCAAGTGCTCCAGCGTCGCCTCGCTGATGAAGCGGTCGGCCCTTCCACCTTCCTCGCCGGACGTCGTCGGCATCGCGCCAAGGCGCTCGCGAACCTCCCGATAGCAGTCGTTGATGAGCACCGCCTCGACCGTTCGTTCGGGGGCACTCGTGTAGAGTTCGCCCAAAACCTCGCTGACCGGAGGCAAGGAACACTCACTGGCAAGCTGCCATCCGTCTTCGCGCTGCTCCGCAAGACCAGCGTCGGTCAAAAGATGCAGGCCATTGAACAAAAACGGACGAAGACGTGGATCCTCCGGTAGATCCGAGGCCGTAATGATCCGTTTCCCTTGTCCGACAATCGACAGAAGGTCATGCATCGCGCGGAAGACAGCCGCATTGAAGAGAAACGTTTCGTTGTCGAGCGCGCTGTCGGGAGCATCGTTGAACAGCGCCTTGCCGGAAGCGGCCCCAGCCGCTGAAGCAATCGTCTGTCGCGCTGCGGCAGGCAGCATCTCGTAGTGGAAGGAAAGCGCACCCAGCGTCTTGCGCTGTTTCAGGTAAGTGCGCCGGAAACGGCAATCCTCAAACGTCGCAACGCGGCGGCTGTCCTCGTCGAAAAGGTGGAACTTCGCCTTGATCGACGTCGGACTCAATCGTTCAATTTCGATGACAGCACGGCGGAGCGGCTTCTCCGTCGCCGCCACGCGGATCGCTCCAAAACGTACGGGAATATACGGTGCTCCGCCATGATCGCCGCTGAACCGGTCGAAGAGTGCGACCAAGCCGTGGAAGACCGCATCGACCGACATGGGATTCAGGTTGTAACGGACGCTCGGGTGCGCCGGCTTCGCGGCATCGTTGAGGCGCACCTCGATCAGGCGCTCGCCATGGCAGACGCTGTGCGCCATGAGCTGGAAGCTCGGACCGTAATCAAGACCGAAATTGGAAGCAATCCGGTAGGCGTTGGCCGGATCTATCTCGACACTGGCGCCGTCCGCCTCGATTTCCGGGGCCGATGCCAACTCGGCGGCCGTCAGCTTCCGGCTACGCGCCACTACGTGAACCGACCAGTCGTCCTCACTCAACCGTTCGCGTGAACGGATTTCGAGGTCCCCCGTTTCCGGTGAGATAATCGTCGACAGCTCGATCAGGCGGTTACGGCTGAGTTCAAGCGGACGCACGATCTCGAGATTTGAGATCTCCACCTGATCATGGCGATAGAATTGCCGTGCGGCAGCAAGCGCGATTTCGATGAACCCGCTGCCCGGCATGATCGCACGCCCGTCGACCACGTGCTCGGCAAGATCGGGGAAGAGATGGGCGTCGATGTGGTTCTTCCACGATGCCCCGTTGGGATCGATGCGCCAGCCGGCGAGCGTGTAACCGTATTCGTTGTCACGACCATAGATGTCAGCGCGATCGCTGGTCCGGTCAGGACGCAGATCGACCTTATCGAAGGGAAGGGCCGGGAGAGAGACGAATGCATTCCGGCGCCCGAAAACGCGCTCCTCGTCGAAAGCCGCACCACTCGCCATCGCGCGCGCCATCGACTGGAAGACCGGGTCAACGCCGAATTCGTGATCATCCCGCGAAAGCGTCGGAACGACGCTCACCGAGGCCGAGCGGTTCTTGGCAATGTCGCCGATATAGCCGCCTAGAATGGCGCGAGGCGAGACCTCGACGAACACGGTGCAGCCCTGCGCGATCGCCTCCTCGACGGCGTGCATAAACTTCACCGGCTGGCGAACGTTGCGCCACCAGTATTCCGGCGTAAGCGAGGCGCCGTCCAGAACCGTTCCCGTGACCGTCGAGATAAAGGCAGCCGCCGAAGACCGGGGGGAAATGGTGGGCATGTCCGCCATAAAAGCGTCGCGTGCCCGGTCGATGAGCGGATGATGGAAGGGGTAGTTGATGTCGAGCGGTTGAACCGCGACCTTCCGCTTGCGCGCCTTTTCTCGCAAGGCCTTCACCTGCTCGTAGGTGCCGGATACGGTCACTGAGTTGTGTGCGTTGATCGCGGCGACGGTAATTCCATCAAGCTCCAGGGACTCGATGAGGTCGAGTGTCGCCTGCTCGCCGAGTTTGACGGCAGCCATTGTACCGTCACCCGCCAGCACATCCTGGTGAAGCGAACGCTTTGCGATCACCGTAACGGCGTCCTCGAGCGTCAAGGCACCCGCCGCGTAAGCCGCCGCCACTTCGCCGACGGAATGACCGAGCACCGCCCGTGTGTCCAGACCAAGAGCTACCAGAGCATCGAACAATGCGACCTGAATCGCAAACAGCAGCGGCTGGGCGATCTTGGTGTCGCCGAGCTTCTCCGCAAGTTCCGGATCGGCCAGAACCTCAAGCAGGTCGACCTGCGAATAGGCATGGAACAATCGGGAGACCGTCGAGAACGTGGCGCGGAACACCTCGTTGCGGTTCAGCGCGTCCAGCCCCATGCCGGCCCATTGGGCACCGTTGCCGGAGAACACCAGCGCAACCTTGGGGTCGCGTGCCGTGGCCTCGCCGATCTCCGCTACGCCGCGACCGGCACCTGCAAGATAGGCTGAGATCGTCTCCGACACACTTTCGGCGGAGCCGCGCATGACGAAGCGGTGTCGCATCGCGCTTCTATTCGCGCCGGCGGCGGCGACAATAGCTCTTTTTTCCGTTGCGCTCGAAGCCTCTTCCAGCCGTTCGCGGTAGCCTTCGAGAAGGCCGCGCAGGCTTTCGGCCGTGTGGGCAGATGCCAGGAAGACTGGAGTCTCGCCCTGATCGTCACCGGCACGCTGGTCCACGCCCGCCTGGGGGTCCGAGAGGACGACATGGGCGTTCGCGCCGCCGAAGCCGAACGAATTGACACCCGCAAGACGAGGACGATCGCTTTTCTCGAGCAGAATCGGCCTATTGGCCACCCGGACGTTCAGTCCTTCGAAGTCGATGTCCTCATTCGGCTTCTCGAAATGCAGCGAAGCCGGAAGGTAGTTGTTCTCCAGCGCCAGCATGGCCTTTATCATGCCAAGGAGCCCGGAAGCCGGTTCGGTATGACCGATATTGGACTTGATCGATCCGATCGGGATCGGCTGGCGCCGACGCTTGCCGATGACCTGGCCGAGAGACCACACTTCAGCCGGGTCACCGACCTTGGTACCGGTCCCATGCCCCTCGATGAAGACAACATCGTTGGGGTCGATGCCGTTGCCGTCATAGACAGCCTTCAACAGCTCGGCTTGTGCCTCCCGGGACGGAAGAGAGATGCCGTTCGTTCGACCGGCCGCATTGGTGCCCGTTGCCACGATCGTGGCGCGACTGCGATCGCCCTCCCGGCGCACTCTATCGGACCGTCTCAGCACGAGGGCGGCCGCTCCTTCCGCACGGACGTAACCGATACCGTCGTCGTCATAGGCCTTGCAGAGACCGTCCATCGAGAGCATACGCGCCTGCGCAAAGCCGACGAACGGAAGAGGATGAACGAGAACGTTGACGCCACCGACGATTGCGGTGTCAATTTCATCCGATTCAAGCGCTTTGACCGCCTGATCGAGTGCTACCAGCGACGACGAACAGGCCGTATCGACCGACAAACTGGGACCGTTCAGACCAAAGACGTGAGAAATACGATTGGAGACGACCGAAAGCGTGTTGCCCGTCATGAAGTAGGGACCAGGAGCCGCCGGGTCCTCAACGGAAAGATTGGCGTGGTCGAGACTGGATGCACCGACGAAGACGGCCACCCTCTCCCCTTGAATCTTGGCCACCGGGATATTGGCATCCTCGAGGGCTCGCCAGGTAACCTCAAGGAGCAGCCTCTGCTGCGGGTCCATGAAAACGGCTTCGCGTTTCGAAATACCGAACAATGCAGGGTCGAAGCTGTAGATGTCACCGAGAACGCCCGCGGCGAAAGTATAGGACTTGCCAGCCACGCCCATTTCCGGGTGCCAGAATCGAGCCACATCCCAGCGGTCGCCCGGTATGCTCGTAACGGAGCATACCTCGGCGCGCATCAACTCGAACAATTCCTCAGGCGAATTCGCCCCAGGTGCGGCGCATGCGCGCCCGATTACTTCTACCGTCATCTAAACATCGCAGATCTGATAGCTTCAGCACAACTGTCCGTGGCACTCGGCACGGGATTTTCCCTAGCACTTAGACAAGCGGCGAAAGGGCGTCAATCGGCTATTGCCCTTGAACATCAATTGACGAACCCAGAGGCAATCGACGGCACCCGTCCAACCACCCTTCCCGCCGAGCTGGTCTTTACCGGCACAGGCAACAAAAAAACCTCCGGTTGATCCCGGAGGTTTTTGTCAAGAAACTTGCTCGGCCCGCGAAGCATCGCGGATCAGGCAGCTTCTTCTTCTTGGGCGTCCTCGTCGTCCACGACCTTGCCACGCTTCGGGCCCTTCGCCAGGTTGACCTCCACGAGACGTACCGCTTCGGTCTCCGACATCTTGTTGACGGCAGCGATCTCACGGGCCATGCGGTCGAGCGCAGCCTCGTAAAGCTGCCGTTCGGAGTACGACTGTTCCGGCTGGTTCTCGGCGCGATAAAGATCGCGCACGACCTCCGCAATCGAGATCAGGTCACCCGAGTTGATCTTCGCATCATATTCCTGCGCGCGACGCGACCACATGGTGCGCTTAACGCGAGCTTTTCCCTGCACGACCTTCAACGCACGATCAACGAAATCCGTCTCCGACAGCTTGCGCATGCCTATGCTGACAGCCTTGCCGACAGGCACCTTCAACCGCATCTTGTCCTTCTCGAAATCAATCACAAAAAGCTCGAGCTTCATGCCGGCGACTTCTTGCTCTTCGATTGCTGTGATGGTACCGACGCCATGTGCGGGATAGACGATCGACTCGCCGGTTTTGAATCCCTGGCGCGTTGAAGATTTTTTCTGCTGGATTGTCATTCGAATCAAAAACTCCCTGTTGAGCTCCCGGCATTGCCGGAGCCGGGTCGGTCAGGCCCGGATGAGACGGGGGAAGCCGTCGGATCATTCCACACCAATCCGGTAGGCCAAGACGCAAACAAAACCCACCATCGCGACTGCGACGCGACAACAGAACTGCCGCTTATGTCACGGAAACCGCGCTTGGTCTGGTGTTTGCTTTCGTGATGGCTCAGGGCATAACAATGCCGCAACGTGGATCAGTGTGCCGAAACTAACACAAAAAGATGAATAAATCAATATTTTGCTGCAGCCGCTCTGCAACGGCCGCGGAGGGAAAGTTCTTCCTTTCCCTCAACGACTTAGACTCGCGGGAATGAACTTCGCGACACCCACCCGACAAGAGCGTCAATCACCCTGACCTGGCTTTGGTGAAAAGTATTTTTCAAACTTTCCAGGGACGCCGTCCATCTCTTTCGCTTCGGGCAACGGATCACGTTTGCTGGTGATGTTCGGCCAGATCTGCGCGAATTCCGTGTTGACCTTCAGCCAATGATCAAGCCCCGGTTCGGTATCGGGCTTGATGGCCTCGGCGGGACATTCGGGCTCGCAAACGCCACAGTCGATGCACTCGTCCGGATGGATGACCAGGAAATTCTCACCCTCGTAAAAGCAGTCTACAGGGCAGACCTCGACGCAATCGGTATATTTGCAGCGGATACAATTGTCGGTGACAATGTATGTCATTGCGGCACTCCAGCAATCTTTCGTTCTCGGCGCCGTGGCGGACTGCGGCCGACCACAGATACGAACAGGCAAAACACGGGAGACAGACGGAGGGCACGCCCTCATGGTGTCTGCGGGACTGGCAAGTCAGCTAATGGGTTATTTCGGCGAATGCAAGAATAAACCTTACGACAAGACGCCGCATTTGAAACGGCTCTTCTATTCGCTCCACCAGTCGCCGTCCGAACGCAGTTCATCGAGCACCCGGCGCTGCTTCTTGGTCGGACGTCCGGTCCCGGCTTCGCGAGTCGCGTGACTGGAAACGTTGGAAAGCTGCTGCTCCTGCGCGGCAGGCGTGACGTCGTCATAGAGCTGCCGAGCCTCCTCGTAAGGCCCGCGCCGCGCGCCGGCGGCCTTCACGATGAGAACGCGGCTTCGCGTGCCTGCAGCCAAAACGATCCGGTCACCGGCTCTCACCGTATAGCTCGCCTGAAGTATCTTCTGATCGTTCACACGGACGTCTCCGGCCGCAATTCGACGCTGGGCGATCGAGCGAGACTTCGCCATACGAGCGAAGAACAGCCACTTGTCGAGGCGCTGACGCGAATCCGACTGCGGCTGTTTCTCCTCGCTCATCGCCCTATTTCTTCATCTGCTCCTTGAGCGCTGCCAGTTTTGCGAAAGGTGAGTCGGGGTCGACCGGCTTCTCCTTGCGCGGAGGCTTCGCCTCAAACCGCGCGGCCTGCGGCTTGCCGTCCCGCTCACCTCGTTGTGGACGGTCCTTGCGATCGCCCCGTTCTTGACGATCTCCACGTTTCGCACCATTGCCACGGTTCTTGCCCTCGGTTGAGGTTCCCGGGCGACGACCATCACGACGCTCTTCGGAGGCCGGGCGACCGCCCTTTTGACGAGCGTTCTGCTGGTTCTCGTTTCGGCCGCCCGGCCGCCACAACAGCACATTCTTTGGCTCGTTGGCCTCGGCGTCCTCGACCACTACCTCGGCTGGAGCCTCCACCGAGACGTCGCCAGCCTTCGAGCTTTCGGGCGTGGCTTCCACACCGGGGGTCTCGTCTTCGACCTGAGGTTCCGCGGAACCTGCATCCTCGCCCACGGTCGAAGCCGCATTCGCATCCTGGCCGGCAAGGAAAGACTTGGCCTCGTCGGCGGGGACACTGTCAGCGCGATAGCCGAGTCCCTTCAGGATCTCTTCCATATCGTCCGGTGTCGCCCCGAGAATGGACAGCATGGCCGTCGTCGTCGTGAACCGCCGGCCGTCATATGCGCCTTCCGGACGCGAAGCTGACCCAGGTTTCCACTGCAGAAGAGGACGGATCAGGTCCGCCAGCCTTTCCAGAATATCGATGCGAACCGCCCGTTTGCCGAGGAAGCGGAAACCGGCAAGTTTGTAGAAGGTTCTGTCGAAGCCAGGGTCCGTGACCACCGAGGTCCTGCCTGCCGCAAGCACGGGAATGAGGTCGCCGTAACCCGGCTTGTCCATACCGTCGTTCTGCAGCGCCCACAGGAGCGTGATAAGCTCCGCCGGAGAAGGCTTGAGGAGCGCCGGCATGAAAATGTGGTAGGCCCCGAAGCGAACGCCGTAGCGCCGGATCGATGCGCGCGCATCCTGATCGAGCGACTTCACATCGTCGGATACGTCACGGCGGAAGAGCACGCCGAGGTTCTCGACCAACTGGAACGCCAGCCCTTTGGCGAGACCCTGCAGATCTTCGGCGCGGGACAAGTCATCGAGCGGCTTCAAGACGGTCGAGATGTGATGGTTGACGAAACGCTCGACGCGCGCCGCCACATGGTCGCGGGCGATGCCGGTGAGTTGCTCGTCCGCCAGCGGGATGACGCGAGGATGCAGCACATGATCGCCAGCAGCGAGTTTCGCGACAGGGTCGCCAAGCCAGCGCACGACACCGTCTGATCCGATTGCGAGATCGCTGTTGCCACATGCGTGCAGCCGGGCCGCCCGCGCCTCGAATTCGAGGGCGAGAGCTTTCTGCGTCGCCGCCTGAACAGCCTTCGCATCGGAGCCCTCTATGCCCGCCAGGGGCGTAAAGCGGAACCCTGCGAGTTGTCCCGTGTGATGCCCTTCGACGAAGACATCACCATTCACACTGATTTCAGCTTCCAGCATCGCATTCTCTCTCAAGCGCTTCATGAGCACAGATGTCCTGCGATCAACAAAGCGTTTCGTCAACCTTTCATGTAGCGCGTCGGACAATCGGTCTTCGATTTCGCGCGTCTTTTCTTGCCAGTGTGTCGGATCGGCAAGCCATCCCGGCCGGTTCGACACATAGGTCCATGTTCTGATTTGCGCAATCCGTGCAGAAAGCGTGTCGATCTCACCATCGGTATGATCGGCCCGGCGAACCTGTTCCGCCATGAAGTTCTCGTCCACCGTGCCATAGCGGACCAGATCGGAAAAGAGGCTCGCGACAATATCTGCGTGCTGGGCGGGGGCGATACGCCGGTAATCGGGAAGGGCACAAACCTCCCACAGCCGTTCGACCCGCGCAGGGGTCGTCGCGAGATCCTTGATCTCGGGGTATTTCGCAAGATGTTCGAGTGCCTGTTGATCGACCGCGGGAAGAGCGCGCGTCAGTCCCGCCACGCGCGGTGCCGCATCCAGGCTGCCTCGCAGCGCATCAATCGAGGCAAAGTCGAACTCTGCCGTACGCCACTGCAGGACCTTGACGGGCTCGAATTCGTGACCTTCGAGACGTTCTACCAACTCGTCGTCGAGGGGGTCTACCCGTCCCGTCACGCCGAACGTGCCGTCCTTGAGATGACGTCCCGCACGACCCGCGATTTGACCGAGTTCACCCGGATTGAGATTGCGGAACTGATATCCGTCGAATTTCCGATCCTGAGCGAACGCGACATGATCGACGTCGAGATTGAGGCCCATACCGATGGCGTCGGTCGCGACGAGATATTCCACCTCGCCCTCCTGATAGAGTGCGACCTGCGCGTTGCGTGTCCGGGGGCTGAGTGCCCCGAGCACCACAGCCGCACCCCCGCGCTGGCGCCGGATCAGCTCCGCGATCGCGTAAACCTCGTCGGCCGAGAACGCGACGATTGCCGTCCGCTCCGGCAGGCGCGTGATCTTCTTCTGTCCTGCGTAGAAGAGCTGGGAGAGCCGCGGCCGTTCCACCACTGTAATGCCGGGAAGAAGCTGCTGCAGGATGGGTTTCATGGTTCCGGAGCCGAGGAGGAGCGTCTCGTCCCGGCCGCGCAAATGCAATAGCCTGTCGGTGAATATGTGGCCGCGCTCGAGATCGCCCGCAAGCTGCACCTCGTCGATCGCGACAAAGGAAGCTCGCGTCTCCCGCGGCATGGCCTCGACGGTACAGACGGAGAAGCGCGCTCCCGGCGGCGCGATCTTTTCCTCACCGGTGACGAGCGCAACCTGCGCGGCACCCACGCGTTCGACGACTCTGCCGTAAACCTCTCTCGCCAGCAGGCGGAGCGGCAGGCCGATGATGCCGGAACCGTGGGAAAGCATACGCTCGATCGCATAGTGCGTCTTGCCGGTGTTGGTGGGTCCCAGCACCGCCGTCACGCCGCGGCCACTGAGGATCATGGGTTGCGAATTCACTTTCCTGCTCCATAGGGATGGGTGTCGCCGATGGAGGCGATCGGCCGAAGCGGTCCGGCACAGACATGGCGATGATTGCCATTAAAGGCAAGACTGTAAAACCGGGACGGCGGCCTTGTCCGCTTACCCGCGCCTGCGGAACAATCCGGCGACATCCGACAGATCATCGTCCGGCGCTCATTAGCCAGCGTCTCGGGCAAGTGGAACCATTCGGTGGCAAAGACGTTGGAAAGCCCGGATGTGACCAAGAAGCTGAGACGGAGAGCCATCATGCTGAGCACAATTCTCATCATTGTCGTCATCTTGCTTCTGATTGGGGCCTTGCCCAATTGGGGCTACAGTCGAAGCTGGGGCTACGGCCCGTCGGGCGGCCTCGGCCTGATTGTCGTCATCCTCATCATACTGATGCTCATGGACAAGATCTGACAACGCCGGATCGACACAGCAAAGGAATCTGACGATGAAGAAGACATTGCTCGCCCTTGCGCTCATCGCGCCTCTCGCGTCCTGCACCGCAACGGAACGGGGTGCCGGTATCGGAGCAGCCACCGGCGCCGTCGTCGGAGGAGTGGCAACCAACTCTGTTGGAGGAGCCGCGGCCGGCGCCGTGATCGGCGGCGCGGCCGGCGTTCTGATCGCCCAGGCGGAACGCCCGGGCTACTGCATCTATCGGGACCGCTACGGGCGCCGTTACGAGGCGGAGTGTCGCTGACACGACTGCAAACATGGAAGGCCGGCAGGTTTCTGTCGGCCTTTTTCGGCGTTCTTCGGCCCGTCGAATGAATCCGGAACGAATCGGCTACGAATCGCTGACTCACCCGCTTTCCCGATTTGTTCACGACTACATATGGTATGTTGCGGGATCACGGCGCATAGCACGCCGTTGAATTTGATGAACTCGCCGCGCGGCGTGGTCATCACGGAAGTTCACGCGGACAAAAAAGGACCGGCTGAAAAGGGCCGATCCTTCTGCTTCGCCAAAGAATAAGTGCTAGACGAAGAACTGTCCGCCATTGGCAGAGATCGTCGATCCTGTGATGAAACCGGCTTCGTCCGAGGCGAGAAAGACCACGACTCTGGCGATTTCCTCCGGCTGTCCCAGGCGGCCAACGGGAATCTGGGGGATGATCCTCTCGTTCAAGACCTTTTCCGGAACGGCCAGCACCATTTCGGTTGCGATGTAACCAGGGCAGATAGCGTTCACCGTGATGCCCTTGGCCGCTCCCTCCTGCGCAAGAGCCTTGGTGAAACCAAGGTCGCCCGCCTTGGCCGCCGAGTAGTTGGCCTGCCCTACTTGCCCCTTCTGGCCGTTGATCGAGGAGATTGTGATGACGCGCCCGAAGCTCCGGTCGCGCATGCCCGACCACACCGTATGAGTCATGTTGAAGACGCCGGTGAGATTGGTGCCGATCACCTCGTTCCACTGCTGCGGCGTCATCTTGTGGAACATCGCGTCGCGGGTGATCCCGGCATTGTTGACCAGAACCTCGACCGGACCCACCGTCGCTTCGATCTCGGCAATTCCGTCGACACAAGCCTGGTAGTTGGAAACATCCCAGCGGCGCACCTGGATCCCTGTTTCCCCTGCAAACACCTTAGCTTTTTCTTCGTTTCCCGCGTAGTTCGCAACGACGCGGTATCCTGCCGTCTTGAGCGCGACCGAGATCGCAGCACCAATTCCCCTCGTACCACCGGTGACCAACGCAACTCTGCTGCTCATGCTCTCTCTCCTCTGAGGTCATCTGATCATGCACCGGCCCTTCTGTCGGGACCGTTGTCGGTATCGTTTGCTCGTGAAACGCTGCTCCGGACCGCAATCGGCCTCCCAGTCGTGCCGTGTCTCAGAATGCTTCGAGGCACATGGCAATGCCCATGCCGCCGCCGATGCAGAGCGTGGCAAGCCCCTTCTTCGCGCCACGTCGCTTCATCTCGAAGACAAGCGTATTCAGGATGCGGGCGCCGGAGGCGCCGATCGGATGACCGATCGCGATCGCACCGCCGTTGACATTGACGATCGAGGTGTCCCAGCCAAGGTCCTTATTGACCGCGCAGGCCTGGGCGGCGAAGGCTTCGTTGGCTTCGACGAGATCGAGGTCGGCAACGCTCCAGCCGGCCTTCTGAAGCGCCTTGCGCGACGCAGGAATCGGCCCTGTGCCCATCACCTGCGGATCGACGCCCGCCGTCGCCCATGACGCGATGCGAACAAGCGGTGCGATTCCTCGGCGGTTTGCCTCCGCTTCCGACATCAGAAGGGCTGCAGCTGCACCGTCGTTGAGGCCGGAGGCGTTGCCCGCCGTCACCGAACCTTCTTTTTCGAAGGCCGGCTTCAGCTTGGCCATACCGTCGAGGGTCGCGCCCATACGGATGTACTCGTCGGCGTCGACGACGACATCGCCCTTGCGTGACGAGACCGTCACTGGAACGATCTCATCGGCGAAGCGTCCCGCCTTCTGCGCCGCTTCCGCCTTGTTCTGCGATGCAACCGCAAAGTGGTCCTGCTCATCGCGCGAGAGCTGCCATTGGCGCGCGACATTCTCGGCCGTGTTGCCCATATGATAGCCGTAGAAGGCATCGGTGAGGCCGTCCTTGATCATCGTGTCGATCATCTTCATGTCGCCCATCTTCACGCCCCCTCGCAGGTGGGCGCAGTGGGGCGCCATGGACATCGACTCCTGGCCGCCGGCGACGATGATGGTGGCGTCGCCGGTGACGATCTGCTGCATGCCGACCGCGACCGCGCGCAAACCGGATCCGCAGAGTTGATTGAGTCCCCACGCCGTTGCTTCCTGAGGAATTCCCGCCTTCATGGCCGCTTGGCGCGCTGGATTCTGGCCCTGGCCCGCTGAGAGAACCTGACCGAGGATGATTTCGTCGACCTCCTTGGGATCGACGCCGGCACGCTCGAGCACACCTTTGATGGCAACGGCGCCGAGCTCGTGCGCCGGCACGTTCGCGAATGCACCATTGAACGAACCGACGGCAGTCCGAGCTGCACTGGCAATGACGACTGACGAACTGCTCATGGATGTGTCCTCGCTTATGTTCCGGTTTGCGCCCAAACTGGCAAAGCTCTCGACCGGAGTCAAACGGCAAGCACGTCTTCCTCGATCTTCCATTGAAGACACGTATAGGGTGAGAGCCGGTCCGGGACACGGGGGTGTCGCTTCTGCAACGCACAAAGAGATTGTCACCGCCCTTCTTTTGGGCTTAGATTTGGAACGGGAAGAGAAATCTACGCATGTTCAATGGGGTGGAGAACGAAATGGCTAAAGCCGACGGCGAAGTCACCATCAAGAAATACGCCAATCGACGCCTCTACAACACCGGAACCAGCACCTACGTAACGCTGGAAGATCTGGCAAAAATGGTGAAACGAGGCGAGGAATTCGTCGTCCAGGACGCCAAGACCGGCGAGGACATCACCCACTCCGTCCTGACCCAGATCATCTTCGAACAAGAGTCAAAGACCGGAAATACCCTGCTGCCGATATCGTTCCTGCGCCAGCTGATCTCCTATTACGGCGATCAGATGCAGATGGTTGTTCCGAGTTTTCTGGAACACTCGATGAAGGCTTTCAGCGAACAACAGACTCAAATGCGCGAGCAGATGACGCGCGCCTTCGGCGAAACTCCCTTGTCGAAAAATCTGCAGGCCCCCATGCAACTGATGGAGGAACAGGTGAAGCGCAACACCGAAATGTTCCACCAGGCAATGCAGATGTTCTCGCCGTTCCTGTCGCCGCAGCCGCCGAAGGAAACGAAAAAGGCGGAATCGAAGGACATCGACGAGCTGAAGGAACAGCTCCGCAACCTGCAGAACAAGCTGGACAGCCTCTGAGGCTCTGAGCAGCGACCAGGCCTGCCTGAGGCTTACAGCCCGATGGATACGTCGCGGCCTGCAGACCGGACGGAGATCACGAATCCACCAACGACGTCGATGAACGCGATTGCCAGGAGAACGAAGAAGACCTGCGTGGCGGCATCACGCACCAGCAGGAATTCGACCAGAAATGCCACGAAAACCAGCATCGACAGGATATGGTTGAGGAGTGCGCCGGCCCCATTGCGGGTCGATTTGAGAATCTCGGCGAATAGAAGCGCCAGTGCCACCAGAATGAGAGCATCCGCCGCCGACATCACCCATGTCGCGCCGGAGAGCATCGGCAGCGTGAACACCATCCGCGAAAGGCCCGCCACACCTCCGCCACCGAAGGCTCCGGCCAGCGCGAGATTATAGAGTGCAAGAGGCACGATCATTAGCGGAATGGCAGTCAGCATCTCGGTACCTCCAAATAGAGCCGCGTCAGCATCGCTCAACGGTGTCATAGACGATTAGAGGTTCGGAGAAAACGCCCTGTCACAAAAGCAAAAAGGCCGGCGAGAGCCGGCCTTGATCAAAGCACATATGGTGCCGTGACTTATGCGTTTTCCTTCGGCGTCAGAACCTGGCGGCCGCGATACATACCGGTCTTCAGATCGATATGGTGCGGACGGCGCAGTTCGCCGGAGTTCTTGTCTTCGACATAGGTCGGGGCCTTGATCGCGTCGGCAGAACGGCGCATACCGCGCTTCGACGGGCTCGTTTTTCTCTTCGGTACAGCCATTTTAATTACTCCACTTGACGGGCAAGACATGCAGATCGGCTGGAACCGGAGCCGAAGATCACACGTCTCAGTATCGGAATTTGGGCGGCTTATACATGTCAAGCGCGCCCTTGACCAGTCCCCGAATTCATTTTTTCCTGCGGTGAGCGGATGAACCGTTCTTCAGACCTCATCTTCGGCAACGACCCACGGCTCTGCCACGGCAGCCGACTGCCACTTTGCCCAGGCCGGATGTGACTTGACGGCCGCCATATAGGCAAGCGTGTCCTCACTGTGCACCAGATCGTAGATGTCGAAGCGGTTGACGACCGGCGCAAACATCGCATCTGCCGCCGAGAAAGCTCCGAAGAGGAACGGCCCGCCAGAACCAGCACGCAGTTCGCGCCATATCGTTTCGATCCGCTCGACATCGGCACGAACGTCATCAGAGACTTCTAGCCGCGCCTGTTTGCGTCGTATGTTCATCGGACACGCGTTACGCAGAGCGCGAAAACCCGACAGCATCTCCATGGAGACCGAGCGTGCGACCGCCCGATCCCGGCGAGCCTTCGGCCAAATTCCGGCATCGGGGAAAATCTCGGCGGCATATTCGATGATTGCGAGCGATTCCCAGACACGGATGTCTCCGTGGCAGAGAACGGGAACCCGGCCGGTCGGCGAAATCTCGCGGATTCTGGGGTTGCCGGCCTCGAAATCAAACGGGATAAGCCGTTCTTCGAACTCAACGCCGCATCCGGTCAGCGCCATCCATGGACGGAAAGACCACGACGAATAATTCTTGTTGCCGATGTAGAGAATGAACCTGTCCATATCCTAACTCCACCAGATCACGATCGATCAGACCTTAAAGACCGTCACGGACACGCACCAACAAATCTTTGGAAACTCAGTCATAAAGACAGGTGATATATGCACCCGAACGCTTGGCGCGGCGGTCGACCACTGTGGCGAGGCGCTTCATGCTGCCGCTCGGGCGGCTGGCGACGCGATCAATAGGGTTCGGCAGGGAAACGGCCAGCAGCGCTGATTGCCGGGCCGAAAGCTTCGATGCCGGCACCTTGAAGTGATGCCGTGCGGCGGCACCAATGCCGTAGATACCCGGGCCCCATTCGGCAATGTTCAGATAGATCTCCATCACCCGCTTCTTGGACCAGAGATAGTCCGCCGCAATAGCGAGTGGCACTTCGAGACCCTTGCGCACGAAAGAACGGCTGTTCCACAGGAACAGGTTCTTGACCGTCTGCATCGGAATTGTGCTGGCTCCGCGGGTCGCCTCACCGGACAGTGCATCGTCCACGACTTCCTTCATTTGGCCCCAGTCGACACCGTAATGCGAACAGAACTGCCCGTCTTCGGACATCATGACGGCCCGCACGAGGTTCGGGGAGATGTCGTCGAAAGCCACCCATTCACGATCGTAGCCACGCAGCAGAAAAAGGTCCGCCAGCATCAGCGTTGATACGGGATGTATGAAACTCGGGCGATAAAGCAGGATAAGAAGATAGGGCAGCAACAGAAGCCCGAGGAGAACCGCGGCAATCTTCTTTACGATGGGCAGGCCGGAGCGAGCGCGTTCGGGCGCATCCGCCATAATTTCTCCGATGTCGCTCTGTTCCACCAAAAGTGACTGTGCCCAAGACTGCAAGAGCCTTTTCTCTTAGCTTCCCTCTTGGAAATTGGCCAGTCCACGCGCGCCGTTCGCCCGCATTTTCCGCGCAAAAGCCGTTGCCACCCCACGGCTTGCATGCCAAAGAACCGCCATGACTCTCTCGGCCAATACGTTTGAAACACATCTGCGCGAAATCGCCGTCGAAACGGAACGTCTGCTGTCCTCACTGCTGGAGGATGTGCCGCTGGCCGGCGAGGTTGCGCGCCCCCGTCACCTGTTGGCGGCGATGCGCCACGCAGCGCTGAACGGCGGAAAGCGTCTGCGACCCTTTCTGGTGACCGAAAGTGCGGCTCTGTTCGGCGGCGACGGCGAAGCTGCGCTGCGTGTCGGCGCCGCGCTCGAGTGCCTGCACTGCTACTCTCTGGTTCACGACGATCTTCCGGCGATGGACGACGACGACATGCGTCGAGGCCAGCCGACTGTGCACATTGCCTTCGACGAGGCGACAGCCATTCTGGCGGGAGACAGCCTTCTCACCTACGCCTTCGATATCATCGCCGCGCCGGAAACTGCATTGCCGGATCGGGCAAAGACTGAGCTGGTTCTGGCGCTTGCCCGCGCTGCCGGGTTGGGCGGCATGGCCGGCGGTCAGGCGCTCGACCTGGCCGCGGAAAGGCAGGCGCCGGACGAGGCCGGCATCGTCACGCTGCAGGCAATGAAGACGGGTGCACTCCTTCGCTTCGCCTGCGAGGCCGGCGCGATCCTCTCCGGCGCACCCGACATCGACCGCCGGCGAATCCGTCGCTTCGGAGAGGTGATCGGTCGTGCCTTCCAGATCGCCGATGATCTGCTCGATCTCACCGCCGACGCCGCAACCCTGGGCAAGGCGACCGGCAAGGACGCCGCGCGGGGCAAGGCGACGCTTGTGAGCCTCAAAGGCCAGGCCTGGGCAGAGGCGGAACTCGAACGGCTGGTCGGTGAAGCCGAGGCACTGCTTGCGTCCTACGCAGAACGCGCCGCCACGCTGATTGCAGCAGCACGCTTCGTGGCCAATAGGAACAGTTGACATGAGCAAGTACTGGTCGCCGATCGTCTCTGAATTGGAGCCTTATGTCGCCGGCGAGCAGCCGGCCATTCCGAACCTCGTCAAGCTGAACACCAACGAAAACCCCTACGGTCCGTCGCCGAAGGCTCTGGAGGCGATCAGACACGCGGCGACCGCGGATCTGCGCCGCTATCCCGACCCGACCGCCCGGCTGCTTCGCGAGAGCATCGCCCGTCATAACGACGTTTCCGCCGACGAAGTCTTCGTCGGCAACGGTTCGGACGAGGTACTCGCGTTCGTCTTCGCAACTCTGCTGAAGCACGATGCGCCGCTGCTTTTCCCGGATATCACCTACAGCTTCTATCCGACCTATGCGAAGCTCTACGGCATCGAGACCCGTACCATCCCGCTGCGCGAGAAATTCGACATCGTCGTCGACGATTACGATGTCCCCTGTGGGGCGATCATCCTTCCCAATCCGAATGCCCCGACGGGTATCGGCCTTCCGCTCCCGGAGATTGAACGCCTCCTCGCCGGGCATCCGGATCAGGTGGTCGTGATCGACGAGGCCTATATCGACTTCGGCGGCGAAAGCGCAGTCTCCCTCGTGCCGCGCTTCGAAAATCTCCTCGTCGTGCAGACGTTTTCAAAGTCGCGGGCACTTGCCGGGCTCCGCATCGGTTTTGCGATCGGGCGGCGTCCCCTGATCGAGGCGCTCGAACGAATGAAGGACAGCTTCAACTCCTATCCGCTGGACACGCTCGCCCAGGCTGCTGCCCGTGCCGCCATCGAGGATGACACGTGGTTCGAGGAAAGTCGCAGCAAGGTGATGGCAAACCGTACCACGCTGACGACGCAGCTGCAGGAACGCGGTTTCGAGGTATTGCCGTCGCAGGCGAATTTTGTCTTCGCCCGCCTGCCCGGCCGCCCGGGCGCGGAACTCGCCGCGAGGCTCCGGGAAAGAGCCGTCCTTGTCCGGCACTTCGCCAAGCCGCGCATAGCCGATTTCCTGCGGATCTCGATCGGCACGGAGGAGGAATGCCGGCGCCTGATCGAAGCGATCGACGGCCTCCTCTGAGCGTCGGGCAGCCGTTCCGGATTGCTTGGGGCTGCCGGCAACTGCTCCTGCAAACGCAGTTGCGATCATTGTGAGCGGCTGCCTGCTGACCGGTTTGACGGTGTTCACCGGCTACGCCTTGCTTTTCTCGACAGAAGGCGCTCTCAACGCCTACCGGGCGGCGCGTCGCTGGATCGACGGTGCCACGGCGGCACTCTTCTGTGCCGCCGGCGTGAAACTGCTGACTGCACGCCTGTGACTTAGAACGAAAAAAGCGCCGTCCGGTCCGGAACGGCGCCTCGAAGGATAAAACGCTCGCCAATCAACCCGCAGTGATCGGCGCGATCTGAATTTCGACGCGGCGGTTCTGAGCGCGGCCCTCCGGCGTCGCGTTCGAGGCGACCGGCTGGCTCGGGCCGAAGCCCAACGATGAGACGCGGCGGGGATCGATCCCCTGCGAGTTCAGATAGCTCGCGACCGACATGGCGCGACGTTCGGACAGCGCCTGATTGTGGGCGAGGCTGCCGGTCGAGTCGGTATGACCGTTGACGTCGATCAGCGTACGGTCGAACTTGCGCAGCACAATCGCGACCGAATTGAGCGTCGGGTAGAACTGCGGCATCACCGCATCCTGGTCCGTGGCAAACGTGATGTTCGACGGCATGTTGAGAATGATCCGGTCGCCCATGCGGGTCACGGAAATGCCGGTACCCTGAAGCTGCGCCCGAAGCTCGGCTTCCTGGCGATCCATATAGTTGCCGATCGCGCCACCCGCGAGGGCGCCGATGCCCGCGCCGATCAGCGCAGCGTTACGGCCTTCGCGACCACCGCCGCCGATGGCAAGGCCGCCAAGGGCACCCGCCGCGGCACCCAGCATCGCACCGCCGGCGGTGTTCGACATCTTCTGTTCGCCGGTGTACGGATCGGTGGTGGTGCAGGCGGAAAGATAGGTCGTCGCGAGGGCCAGAACGGCAATTTTCTTGAGCATCGTCGGAATCACTCCAAGGTTTCCTAAAAGGCCTCAACAGATCAATTGCGGCAATATGAAGTTGCAACCCTGCGCGGGGCTCACTCTGCCGCGTTCTTGTGCCCGTAACGCTTCTCGATGTAGTCGATCACCAGTGCCTCGAAGTCGGAAGCGATGTTGGGGCCGCGAAGCGTCATGGCTTTCTGTCCGTCGATAAAGACGGGAGCGGCCGGGCTTTCGCCGGTGCCGGGCAGCGAAATACCGATATCGGCATGCTTGCTCTCGCCCGGCCCGTTGACAATGCAACCCATGACCGCAACGTTCAGGCCCTCGACGCCCGGGTATTTCTCCCGCCAGACGGGCATGTTCTTGCGGATATCCTCCTGGATACGCTGTGCGAGTTCCTGAAACACCGTGGACGTCGTTCGCCCGCACCCGGGGCAGGCGGCGACGACCGGTACGAACTGCCGGAAGCCCATGACCTGCAGAAGCTCCTGCGCCACCTGTACCTCGCGCGTGCGGTCACCGTTTGGCTCCGGCGTCAGCGAGACGCGGATCGTGTCGCCGATCCCGTGCTGCAGCACATAGCCCATGGCCGCCGACGAGGCGACGATGCCCTTCGAACCCATGCCCGCCTCGGTAAGTCCAAGATGCAGCGCATGATCAGAGCGCGCGGCAAGCATCGAATAAACGGCAATCAGATCCTGTACCTGGCTGACTTTCGCCGAGAGAATAATGCGGTTGCGCGGCAGGCCGATCTCTTCGGCAAGCTCGGCCGAAAGTAGTGCCGACTGTACGATCGCCTCACGCGTCACCTGCCGGGCGGACAGCGGAAATCCGTTCGCCTGGTTCTCGTCCATCAGCCGGGTCAGCAGTTCCTGGTCCAGTGATCCCCAATTGACGCCGATGCGGACCGGCTTGTCGTGACGGATCGCCATCTCGACGATTTCGGAGAACTGCTTGTCCTTCTTGTCCTTGAAGCCGACATTGCCCGGATTGATGCGATACTTCGCGAGCGCCTCCGCGCAGGCCGGGTGGTCAGCGAGCAACTTGTGCCCGATATAATGGAAATCACCAACCAGTGGCACGTCCAGGCCGATCCGGAGCAGCCGCTCGCGGATCTTCGGCACGGCCGCCGCACTCTCGTCGCGGTCGACGGTAATACGGACGATTTCGGACCCGGCGCGAAAGAGGGCGGCCACCTGGGCGACAGTCGCGTCGACGTCAGCGGTGTCCGTGTTGGTCATCGACTGAACGACGACGGGCGCGCCACCGCCGACGATCACTCCGCCGACGTCCACCGCAACGGAAGCACGACGCGGTTTGGGATCAAATTCTTCTGCCGAGGTCATTACCTGCTCGCAATCTGCGGAAAGTCCTGTGTTTCAGGTGGATCAAACATGACTTCTTGTCAACTCTGGGGCCGTTCTCGCCGCACAGCGAGCGGTCCGGGCACCGGGCCGGAATGCGAAAGCCTTGCCGTAAGCGCCACGCGATCCATCGTTGACGCTTCGGCATTTGCCGATACTTTGTCGAAGTTCCTATTCTTCCGGCCTCAAGGAGGACTGACGTGAAGCTGACCGTGAATGGCAGAGAGCATAGCCTCGAGGCGGAAGCGGAGATGCCACTACTGTGGGTGCTTCGAGACATCCTGGACATCAAGGGACCAAAGTTCGGCTGTGGCGCGGGTCTGTGTGGCGCTTGCACGGTAATCATTGATGGGGAGGCGGTCCGCTCCTGCCAGACTGCTGTCGGCGACGTCGACAAACCGGTCCTGACCATCGAGGGGCTTGCCGGGAACGAGCTTCACCCGGTTCAGCAAGCCTGGATCGAGGAACAGGTTGCACAGTGCGGTTATTGTCAGGCCGGTCAGATCATGAATGCAGTCGCGCTTCTCCAAGCCAATCCTTCTCCCAGCGATGACGAGATCGATGCGGCGATGGCAGGCAATCTCTGCCGCTGCGGCACTTATCCGCGCATCAGGGCAGCCATTCACAAGGCGGCAGCAAAGCTGACGGGAGCATGAGGATGGGCACCATCGGCAAAATTACCCGGCGCACACTGCTTGTCGGCGCCGCCGCTGTCGCAGGTGGCGTTGCATTCGGCTACTATCAATACAAGCGGCCTTATCCGAATCCGCTCAGCGATGGACTCGGGGAGGATGAGGTCGCCTTCAACCCGTATGTCAAGATCGGCATCGACAACCGCATTTCGATCATCGCGCCCCGTGCCGAGATGGGTCAGGGGGTCTATACGACGCTGGCGGCGCTCGTCGCGGAGGAACTCGACGTCACGGTCGAGCAGGTTGCGATCGAGCACGGTCCGGCGTCTCCGGCCTATTTCAACGAAGCGGCATTTCGCGACGGCGCCCCGTTCCCGCAATTCGACGATGGGTTTCTCGCGGAAAGTCTTCGCGACATCATGGGCGTCGTCGCTAAATTCGCCGGCCTGCAGTTCACCGGAGGATCGACCTCCATGGTCGACAGTTTCGAGAAGATGCGACTCGCGGGAGCAGCTGCCCGCGAAATGCTGAAGGCAGCAGCGGCGGCGAAGCTGGGTGTGCCACGCGAGAGCTTGACGACTGCCGAGGGCTTCGTGTCCGATCCCAAATCCGGCAAACACTTCGCCTACGGCACACTCGCCCACGATGCCGCAAAGCTCGATCCGCCCTCCGACGTGGTGCTTCGCGACCGCTCCCAGTGGAAGATCCTCGGAAAATCGCAACCACGCCAGGACATGGTGGGAAAGGTGACCGGCGCCCCGATGTTCGGGATCGATGTGAGCCTGCCAGACATGTTCTATGGAACGGTACGCATGAACCCCAGGCCTGGCGCGCGGATGAAAAGGTTCGATGCCAAGGCCGCCCTCGGGATGGCCGGCGTACACAAGGTGATCGAGATCGACAGCCCCTACGGTCATGGCATCGGCGTAATCACCGACAATACTTGGCGGGCCTTCAAAGCGGCAGAATCCGTCGAGATCGAGTGGGAGAGTGGACCGGGTCCAGCGAGCTCGGCCGACGTCGACACGGCATTGGGAGCAGCACTGGACGGCACGGATTCCTTCTCTCTCAGGACGGTCGGCGATCCGGACCTCGTCTTTGCCGACGCGTCTCGGGAAAAAGTGATCGAAGCCGCCTACCAGGTCCCGTTCCTCTCCCATGCCGCCATGGAACCGATGAACGCAACCGCCCGTATCCACGATGGCACTGTCGACGTATGGGCGCCGAACCAGAGCCCCTCTCTAGTCAAGATCGTAGCGAGCCGCGTGACGGGAGCCCCCGAAGACCACATCGCGGTTCATACGACATTTCTCGGTGGCGGCTTCGGCCGGCGCATCGAACCCGATTTCTCTGACTATGCGCTCCGTCTGGCGAAGGAAGCGGATGGCATGCCGGTCAAGGTCACCTGGACACGGGAAGAGGACATCAGCCACGGGCCCTATCGGCCGGCCGCCATGGGGCGCTATAAGGCGGTGCTTGATGACGACGGCCTCCCGAAAGCGCTGGTCGGATCGGTTGCCGCTCCGTCGGTGGTTGCCAGCACGCTCGGGCGCTATTTCCCGGATCTGCCCACAGGCGGCCCCGACAGCACTCTCGTCGACGGAGCCTACAACCAACCCTATGGCATCGCCAATTACCGCGTGGACGGCCGGAAGGTCGACATAGCTGTCCCGGTCGGCTTCTGGCGCTCGGTCGGCTTTTCCTACAACACCTTCATGCACGAGAGCTTCATCGACGAGATCGCCCAGGCCGGCGGCAATGATCCGCTCGAATTGCGGCGCAAACTCATGCGCGATTATCCGGTGGCGCTCTCCGTCCTCGAAAAGGTGGCGTCGATGTCGGGCTGGGGCACGGCACCCGAACCGGGCAAAGCGCGCGGCCTTGCCTTCGCCCTTTCCTTCGGGACCTGGGTCGCCCAGGTGGTCGAGGTCTCCGAAACCGCCGGCAGCATCAGGATCGAACGGGTGTGGTGCGTGGCAGATCCAGGGATCGTGCTCGACCCATTGAATTTCAAGGCGCAGATGATGTCGGGTATTGTCTTCGGCCTGTCGGCGGCGGCCGGGCAGCAGATCACTTTCGCCGACGGCGTAGTCGAACAGTCGAACTTCCACGACTACGATGCCCTGCGCATGAATCAGTGTCCGGTGATCGAAGTGGAATTACTCGAAAATGCACCGCGGCTGGGTGGGGCCGGCGAACCCGGAACGCCGCCCTCCATGCCGGCACTCGGAAACGCGATTTTCGCCCTGACCGGCAAGCGGCTCCGGCGCCTGCCGTTCTCCGAAGAGGTAACGTTCGCCTGATGGCGCTTAGCCACCTGTGCGGTCGGCGTGCCGGGCCAGACCTGAAAGCGCGAAGACGACGACGTTCAGGAACGAGACGGCGGCAAATACTGCCGAGAGGGAGGTGTGCTCCGCGACGAAGCCGATTACCGACGGCGCAAAGAGAATTCCGGAGTAGCCAAGGGTCGTCACCACCGACAGCCCGATGCCGGGGGCAAGCCCCGGTATGTTGCCGCCGGCGGAGAATGCGATCGGCACCATATTGGAGATGCCGACGCCGGCAACGGCAAACCCCAGCAATGCGACGGTAAGGTTGGGAGCAAGGCCGGCGGTCACCAATCCGATGAAGGATGCCGCAGTGCAGAGGCGCAAGGTTCGGACGGCACCCAGGCGGTCGCGCACCAGATCGCCGGCAAACCGCATGCCCGCCATTGCGAGCGAGAAGGCGGCAAAGGCAAAGCCGGAGAAGGAGACTGACGCGCCGAGCTCAGTGCGCAGATAGAGTGCTCCCCAGTCGAGCGTTGCGCCTTCCGGGATCATAGAAAAGAGTGCGACGAGCCCGACCAGCCACGGAAGCGGCGTCAAGGGTAGCCGTGCTTTTGTCCGCTGCCCCGAGGCATGCGGTCGGTCGGCAAGAATGCTCGGACGGGCGATCAGGAACAATATCAGCGCCGTACCGACCATGATCACCGAGTGTCCAAGATCCCCCGTGACGGCGATCAGGTATCCCCCGAGGGCCGACCCCACCAGACCGCCAAGGCTCCAGAAGGCGTGACAGGATGACATGATCGAGCGCCGCATCGCCCGCTCGACTTCGACCGCGTTGGCATTCATGGCGACGTCCATCGCGCCGGTGAGACCGCCGAACAGAAAGACAGCGATGGCGCCGGACGAGACATCATCGACCAGCGATATCCCAAGCAGCGTGGGGATGAAGAGAATGGTCGCGACCTGAACGACCTGCCGCGATCCGAAACGGGCGATCTGAAACCCGGCGATCGGCATCAGAAGCAGCGACCCGGCCCCAAAGACAAAAAGCATGATGCCGAGACCGCTCTCGGAAAGGCCGAGAGCGGCGGCAAAGAGCGGAATCTTGGGTGCCCAGGACCCCATCATCAGCCCATTTAGAAAAAAGAGCAGCGACACGGCCCGGCGCGTTGCCGGGAAAAAGGAGTGCGTCGTCGTTCCGACTGCTGTCTCACATTGAGTTTCGGTCATGATTTCCTCCACTGCAAGCGCTTGCAATCTATTTAAATCGATTGAACTCGCAAGCGACACATCCCACAACGACGCTCACATTTTGTTTCCCACCGAAATGTCGAACGGCAACGAATGCTCGCGCCGAGGGCGCCGGAACTCGTCGCGAAGATTACTGGCGACGCAAATCCTGTTGCATGTTGGTCAACCATCGTATATACGAATATTTGTAGATAAAAGTCCTGTGGAGGTTTCCCATGTCTCTGGATCGTGCCGTGCTTGCTTTCGCCGGTGTGATGGTTCTCCTGTCGGTCATTCTGACCGTTTATGTCCATCCGCTCTTCATCTGGTTTACCGTCTTCATTGGCGTCAATATGTTGCAGTCTGCCTTCACCGGCTTCTGTCCGGCCGCCATGATCTTCAAGAAGCTCGGCTTCCGTCCGGGAACGGCTTTCTGACGTAGTCCTGAAAAGGAAAAGTAAAATGTATCGCCCGCCGCTCGCACGCCTGGTTGCGCTCGCTCTGTCCTTCTCCGCTTCCACCGCAGCCGCAGAAACCCTGCAGGTCCAACCAGTGACCATTCCCGAATGGAAGGCCGTCTACGGGCGCGTCGAAGCCCGCGACAGCGTGCCGGCGCGCGCACGGATCGGCGGTACCGTCGTCGACCTCAGGGTGACGGAAGGCGACAGTGTCTCGACCGGAGACGTCATCGCGACCGTTCGCGATGACAAGATCGAGTTTCAGATCGCGGCGATCGACGCCCAGCTTCTCGGCCTCAAGGCATCACTCGACAATGCCCATGCGGAACTTGCGCGCGGCGAGGAACTGATCAAGCGCGGCGTGACGACCGCCCAGCGGCTCGATGCGCTGCGCACTCAGGTGGACGTCGTCCGCAACCAGATCGCCGCGGCCGAGGCACAGCGCTCGGTAATCGTCCAGCAGGGCAAGGAAGGCTCGGTACTGGCGCCGACGACCGGCAAGGTCCTGTCGGTGCCCGTGACCCGCGACACCGTCATCATGGCCGGAGAAACGGTCGCAACGATCGGTGGTGGCGGCTTTTTCCTGCGCCTTGCGGTGCCGGAACGCCATGCCGACCTGCTTGAGGAAGGCGCCACGATCGAGATCGACGGATCCTCCGATGATCATCGCACGGGCCGCCTCGCAAAGATCTATCCCGAAATCGACAACGGCCGCGTGATCGCGGACGTGGAAGTCGACGCATTGCCCACGAACTTCGTCAACAAACGTCTGTTGATCCGTCTGCCCGTCGGAGAACGGCAGGCTCTGCTCGTTCCGCAAGCCGCGGTCACCAGCCGCTACGGCGTCGACTATGTCACCGTGAAGAGTGGAGAGGCGACCGCGGAGCGTACCGTCGTCACAGCCAAGCCGATCACCTACGAAGGCGTGCCGATGACGGAAGTCCTGACCGGCATCCGGCCCGGTGACGAGGTTGTACTGCCATGAAAATCCAGAATCTGGGTATTGCGGGCGGATTGACGAAGACCTTCATCACGTCACCGCTGACCCCGCTCTTTCTGCTTGCCGCCTTCGCACTCGGCGTCGTCGCTCTTATGACCCTGCCGCGCGAAGAAGAACCGCAGATTTCCGTTCCCATGGTGGACATCATGGTCCGCGCCGACGGCCTCAAGGCCGAAGACGCGGTCAAGCTCGTCACTGAACCCCTGGAGACGATCGTCAAGGGGATCAATGACGTCGAGCACGTCTATTCGCAGACTGCCGACGACCAGGTGATGGTCACGGCGCGGTTCGTGGTCGGCACGTCGGGCGATTCGGCCGTATTGCGCGTCCATGACAAGATCCGTGCTAACATGGGGTCTATCCCCGTCGGCATTCCGGAGCCGCTCGTCGTCGGCCGAACGATCGACGACGTGGCGATCGTATCCCTCACGCTGACGCCGTCCACCGAAAAGGGTGCAAGCGTTACGGCGAACGACCTGACGCGCATCGCCCGCGAGCTTCGGGTCGAGCTGGCGAAGATCGAGAACGTCGGCTTGAGCTATCTCGTCGGCGAAACCGGTGAGGCGATCCGCATCGCTCCCGACCCCGAAAAGCTCGCACTCTACGGCATGACGCTCCAGCAGCTTTCCGGCAAGGTCACGGCCGCGAACCGGTCCTTCTCGACCGGCCTTGTTCGCGACGGCGGGCAGCAGATCGAGGTCGTGGCCGGAGAGACACTCTCCACTCCCGCCGATATCGGCAACCTGCTGCTGACCACGCGCGACAATCGCCCGGTCTACGTCCGTGACGTCGCCGACGTCTCCTTCGTCACCGACACTGCCGAAGCACGCGCCTCCACCGTGACCCGCGGCGAGAAGGGCGAACTGAAGCGCGTCCCGGCCGTAACGCTGGCGATCGCCAAGCGCGCCGGTGCAAACGCCGTTCTGGTGTCGGAAGAAATCCTTCACCGCGTCGAGCAAGTGAAGGGCAGCCTCATCCCGGATTCGATGGACGTCGAGGTCACCCGGGACTACGGCGATACCGCAAACGAGAAGGCGAACGAACTGCTCTTCCACCTCGGGCTTGCAACGCTTTCGATCATTGCGTTGGTGTGGGTCGCAATCGGCCGCCGCGAAGCATTTGTTGTGGCCATCGTCATACCCGTCACCATCCTGCTGACGCTGTTTGCCGCGAACCTCATGGGCTATACGCTGAACCGCGTCTCGCTCTTCGCGCTCATTTTCTCGATCGGTATCCTCGTCGATGACGCCATCGTCGTGATCGAGAATATCGCCCGCCATTGGGGTATGTCTGTCGGATCCGACCGGCGAGAGGCGGCGATCGAAGCCGTCGCGGAGGTCGGCAATCCAACGATCGTCGCGACCCTGACCGTCGTCGTCGCGCTACTGCCGATGATGTTCGTTTCAGGCATGATGGGTCCCTATATGAGCCCGATCCCGGCCAATGCCTCGGCCGCGATGATCTTCTCCTTCTTTGTCGCGGTCGTCGTGACGCCTTGGCTGATGCTGAAGATCGCCGGCAAGGCCAAGCTCCATCACGATGCGGGCCATGGATCGGGAGGCACGCTCGGACGGGGATATGCAGCGGTTGCTTCACCCATCCTGGCGTCCAAGAAGAGGAGCTGGATCTTCCTCCTTTTGGTCGGCGTGGCCACGCTCGGCTCACTGGCGCTCTTTTACACGAAGGACGTCACGGTCAAGCTGCTGCCCTTCGACAACAAGTCGGAGCTTCAGGTTATAATCGACCTACCGGAGGGCTCCTCCGTCGAGACCACGGATTCCGTAGCACAGGCCGTCGCCAAGGTCGTGTTGGACACACCGGAGGTCGTCTCCGTGCAGACCCATGCAGCGACCGCGGCACCGTTCAACTTCAACGGCCTCGTCCGCCACGCCTATCTGCGATCCAAGCCCGAGATGGGCGACGTCCAGATCAACCTGCTGCCGAAAGGCGAGCGCGACCGCTCCAGTCACGAAATTGCTCTCGATCTGCGCCAACGCCTTGTCGCACAGGTGAACATCCCCGAGGGTACGTCGATCAAGGTGGTTGAGCCACCACCGGGCCCTCCGGTCATGGCCACACTGCTTGCAGAAATCTACGGTCCGGACGCGGACACGCGGCGAATGACGGCCGAGAAAGTAAAGGCAGCATTCCGCTCGGTTCCGTTCGTCGTTGACGTCGACGACAGCTACGGCCAGCCTGCCCGGCGCCTGCGTGCGACGATCTCGAGCGACGATCTCGACTTCTACGGCGTCTCGGAAAGCGATATCTTCGATACGCTATCGATTCTCAACGGCACGACGACGATCGGTTACAGCCACCGCGGTGAAGGACGCGCGCCGATCCCGATCGAAATCACCCGGCCAAAGGGCGCGAAGGTTCTCGACGAGACCTTCCTTGCAACGCCGATCCCGGCGAACCTCCTGCCCGGCTCCCGATCGGTTGTCGAGCTCGGCGACGTCATCCGCGTTAAAGAAGAACAGGCCTCATTCCCGATCTTCCGCCACAACGGCCGTTACGCCGAGATGGTGACGGCGGAGCTTGCCGGAGACTTCGAGGCGCCGCTCTACGGTATGCTTGCCGTTCAGGATGCGCTGGACGCACAGGACTGGACCGGACTGCAGAAGCCCGAGATCGCCCTGCACGGCCAGCCGATCGACCAGAGCAAGCCTGTCTTGCTGTGGGATGGCGAGTGGGAAGTGACCTGGGTCACCTTCCGCGACATGGGTGCCGCCTTCATGGTCGCACTCCTCGGGATCTATATCCTGGTCGTCGCGCAGTTTGGCTCCTTCAAGGTGCCGCTTGTGATCCTCACCCCGATTCCGCTGACCTTCATCGGTATCCTCGGCGGCCACTGGCTGTTCGGTGCACCGTTCACCGCGACCTCGATGATCGGCTTCATCGCGCTCGCCGGCATCATCGTGCGCAACTCGATCCTGCTCGTCGACTTCATCCGCCATGCCCGCACACCAGAGCGCCCGCTGACGGACGTGCTAATCGAGGCAGGTTCGATCCGCTTCAAGCCGATCCTGCTGACAGCTCTTGCGGCGATGATCGGAGCCGGAGTCATCCTCACCGACCCGATCTTCCAGGGGCTCGCGATCTCGCTCCTCTTCGGGCTCGCGTCATCGACGCTGCTGACAGTCCTCGTCATCCCGGCGATCTACCGCGTCCTCCGGACCTGACGCGCCAAACGATAAAAGCAAACGCCCGCAAGCGACTGTCTTGCGGGCGTTTCCTTATTCAATGACTCGAACGGATGCCGTTCATTTGGTCGGAAGCCAAGCCTCCGCGAGCTCGACCCAGAAGCTCGTACCGATCGGCAGGATATCGTCGTTGAAATCGTAACGCGGATGATGAAGCGGAGGATCGTTCGGAGTCCGCTGTGTGCCGACGAAGAAATAAGTGCCCGGCCGCTCCTCCAGCATATAGGCAAAGTCTTCACTGCCCATGTTCGGCCGCTCCATCTCGATGATCTTCTCAGGTCCCGCAACCCGTGTCGCGAGCGCCCGGACGAAATCGGTTTCAGCCTTGTGGTTGATAGTGGCGTTGTAGCCACGCTCGTAGGCGATGGTTGCCGTCATGCCGTAACTTGCGGCCTGTCCATCCGCGATCCCGCGAACGCGCTGTTCGAGCTGGTCCCGCACCTTGGCATCGAAGGAGCGGATACTGAGCAGCATCTCAGCACGTTCGGGAATAACATTGCTGGCCCCGCCGGCGTGGAACGCGCCGACCGTCACCACGGTCGGGTCGAGCGGATGAACATTTCGGGAGACGATCGTCTGCAGCGCCATAATGATGCTGGCGCCGGCGACGATGGGATCGGCCGTATCCTGCGGCTCGGCGCCATGCCCACCTCGACCGTTGACCGTGATCTTGCACTCGTCGACCGCGGCCATGATTGGTCCGTCACGGAATGCGAAGTGGCCGAAAGGGATCGTGGGGTCATTGTGGAGCGCAAAGACGGCGTCACACGGAAACCTCTCGAAAAGACCGTCCTCGATCATCAGTCTGGCGCCACCGAAATTCTCCTCGGCCGGCTGAAAGATCAGATTCACCACGCCGTCGAAGTTCTTTCGTTCAGCAAGGATCCTTGCTGCGCCGAGCAGCATCGCCGTATGACCGTCATGTCCGCAGGCGTGCATCACACCCGGATTCCGGCTCTGATATTCGGCGCCGGTTTCTTCCACGATGGGCAACGCGTCGAAATCTGCGCGGATGCCGATGCTCCTGGTGCTCCTTCCGTTGCGAAGGGTCGCGACGACACCGGTCTTCGCGAGTCCACGCGTGACCTGGTACCCCATGGCGGCAAGCTGGGCCGCCACATAATCGGAGGTCTCGAACTCGGAGAGGCCGATTTCGGGGTGCTCGTGCAGATGGCGTCGCGTTGCCACGATCTCGGGCATGTAATTCGAAAAGCGTATCGTCATCTTTTCACCGGCTGTTGATCGAAGGAGGAAATCCGGACACCATCGGCGATTCCGGCGAGGAAGAGAGTGGCTCGCCGGCCGCGAACTCGCCGGCGAGACCGGGCGAGTTTTGCACTTGTCCTGTAATTCATCAAGCGTATAACCAGCCTGCGAAGCCAATCGGCGCCCGAGGATTCTTCCGATGTCGGAGAAAGACCCTACCCACCCGGCGCAGGAAACGCCAGTTCGGCGGAGCTTCCACCGTGCGGGGGAAGCGGAGCGGCGAAAGGCCCTTATCCGGGCAACGCTCGACTGCATCAGCGAGTATGGCCTGGAAGGAGCGACGGTTCGGCAGATTGCAGCGAGAGCCGGCGTCACCGGCGGCCTCATCCGTCATTATTTTTCGGGCAAAGACCAGATGCTGGAGGCCGCCTACCGCGAAATCATGGACACGATGAGTTCGGCAGCCTTTCATGCGCTGGAGCACGCCGGCGACGACCCAAGAGCACGCCTGCACGATTTCATTGTCGCCAACCTGACACCGCCGGTTACTGATCCCCGTACAATGTCGCTGTGGGCGGCCTTCATCAGTCACGTTCGGGTGGATCCGGGTTTCGCGAAGATCCAGCGGGAAAACTACCTCGCCTATCTGGCCGTCCTCCAGCAACTGGTGGAGAAATTCCTCGCGGACGCCGGACGGCCCGCGCCCGCCGACACCTGTCGAAAGCTTGCCATCGCCATCAATGGCATGATCGACGGTCTCTGGCTTGAGGGTTCATTGGCAGACGACCTTTTCGAGGACGACCCTCTGCCCGGTATCGCCCTCGCCGCGGTGGAACTGCTTCTTGGAGGTCTGAGCCTTTCGGAGGGGCGCGGCGCCGATTCGGAAGCCGCCGGGCGCTGAGACAAAAGGGACAAAGGGATCTGTACCAAGTCGCTTCACGCGGGCTTCGGCGCAATAACTCTTGGCTACCGCTTTGAAATAAGGCATAAAAAAGCCCATTTTCCCGTAGAGGGCAGTCTATCTTCGTCTAGGTCCGGTTTTCTTTCACCAGCGTCATCCATCGGCGGCTTAAAGTTCGGTATCGGAACAAGAGCATGGCCGTCAGATTGGTGCGCCCGGGGACAGAGGCAGGTCAGGACAGTCCGGCAATCATCTTTATGACAGAACTCGAGAATATGTCCTTACCCATGACGCTGCCTACCTCGTCGCAAGAATTCGAGACAAAACAGATCGATCACAATGATTCGATCCGTGCTGCCTACTTCTCGAACGAAGAACTGTACGAAAGCGCAGCAGCGCTCGCACGCGACGGCGCCAGCGAATTGCCAGCCCTCTTCGCGTTCGACTTCTTCGCACGCCATAAGGAGAACGAACGGGAAATCCTGCGGGTCTACCGAGCAACCGCCGCCGACGTCGAAAATGGCGCAACGATCACGCCCGCAGCCGAATGGCTGCTCGACAATCACTATGTCATCGAAGAGGCCATCCAGGAGGTCCGCCGGGACTTCCCGCGACGGTTCTATCGGCAGCTGCCGACCATGAAGATCGGGGAATACGAGATCCCGCGCACGATGGCGCTCGCCTGGCTTTACGTCGCCCATACCCACAGCACCGTGTCCCAGGAAAGCATGACCGCGCTTGTCGAGGGCTTTCAATCGTCACAGACGTTAGAGATCGGCGAACTGTGGGCGCTGCCTTCGATCGTGCGGTTCGTCCTGATCGAAAACCTGCGACGCATTTCGACGCGCGTCGACCGCTCTCGCCGGATGCGGCGAAAGTCGAACGAGATCGCGGACGAGGTCATCCGCCTCAACGACCCGTCTGCTTGCAAGGAGCTCTTCAGTCGCATCGAGCCGCTGGCTGAGGACAATACCTTCGCCACCCAGTTCCTCTATCGCATGCGAAACGGCTCGCAGGACACGAGCTTTGCCGTCAATTGGCTGGAAGAGCGCCTCGAGCGCTCGGGCCGCACAGCAGAAGAGGCGATGACCGCCGAACACAATCGGCTCTCCTCGGGCAACGTCACCACCGGCAACATCGTCAAAAGTCTTCGTGAAATCGACGACAAGGAGTGGTCGGTCTGGGTCGAACAGGTATCGCAGGTCGACAAGATCCTCGGCCAGCACACCGACTACCACCAACTCGACTTCGGCTCACGCAACGCTTACCGCAACACCGTCGAACGCCTCGCCCGCCGCTCAAAAAAGACCGA
>DATGWU010000414.1:0-2709 GCA_035299345.1 Rhizobium sp. | reverse complement strand
GATCGCGACCCTTGCCGAGCCGGCGATGCTGCTCATCATCTTTTCGCTGGCACTCGTCGCCGGATCGACGCAGCTTTCCAGCATCGCCGCCTTCGTCAACTCGCCGGAGGTCGGCCTGCGCGTCTCGCTCGGCATCGCGCTCGTCGCGATCGTCATGGTGGCGATTGCGGAGAACGCGCGCATTCCGGTCGACAATCCAGCGACCCACCTCGAACTCACAATGGTGCATGAGGCGATGGTGCTCGAATATTCCGGGCGGCATCTGGCGATGATCGAGCTTGCCGCCTCGTTGAAGCTCCTGCTTTACGTCTCGCTGATCGCCTGCATCTTCGTGCCCTTCCAGCTCGCCGGTCCCGGCGACGCGCCGGCGACTTACGTCGTCGCGGCACTCAGCTATCCCGTCAAACTCGCCGTCGCCGGCGTCCTGCTCGCCGTCTTCGAGACCGCGACCGCCAAGATGCGGGTTTTCCGCGTTCCGGAATTCCTCGGCGCAGCACTGATGCTCGGCCTGCTCGCGACCCTTCTGCGCTTCGTCTCGAGGAGCCTCTGATGCACGGTCTTGTCTTCGACATCGCACATCTTCTCGCCGGCGGTCTGGTCGTCGTCAGCATGATGATGCTCTATCAGGACCGGCTTTACGCGCTCCTCAACGTGTTTGCGCTGCATTCGCTGGTACTGACCCTCTCGGTCGCTTGGCAGGCCTATATCCAGGATGCGCCGCACCTTTATGTGACGGCGGCGATCGCACTCGTCTTCAAGGCGATCGTCATTCCGGTCGTGTTGCACCGGATGATCCGGCAGCTGGGCATTCACCGTGAGATCGAAACCGTGGTCGGTGTCGGGCCGACCATGCTCGCCGGCATCGGGCTCGTCGCGCTGGCCATGTTCGTCATGCTCAGGGTCACGCCCGGCGCAAATCCGCTGGTGCGCGAAGACCTCGCCTTCGCGCTCTCGGTGCTGCTGATCAGTCTCCTGGTGATGGTGACGCGGCGGAATGCGGTGAGCCAGGTCGTCGGCTTCATGTCACTCGAAAACAGCCTCGTACTGGCCGCGACCGGCGCCAAGGGCATGCCGCTCGTCGTGGAGATCAGCGTGGCGTTTTCGATCCTGATTGCCTTCATCGTCATCGGCGTTTTCCTCTTTCGCATCCGCGAGCGTTTCGACACCGTCGATGTCGCCGCCCTCGACGACTTCAAGGGAAGGATGCGCAAATGAACGCGCTGTCGCCCCTCCTCGCCTTCGACGCCGAACGCGCTGTCCTCGTCATCCCGATCGTCGCCGCGGTCGTGCTCGCGGTCCTGCCCGGCTATCGCCTCACCGCCCGGCTCAACGTGGTCGCGAGCCTGCTTACCCTTCTGTCGGCCCTTTCGCTCTTCGTCACGCCCCGACCGGAGGCCGGGCAGTATCTCCTCGTCGATGACCTCAACATCGTCTTCATCGTGCTCAACACGTTCGTCGGATTCACGACCAGCGTGTTCAGCGCGAGCTACATCGCCCATGAGCTGGAGATCGGCCGGCTGACGCCGGCGAACTTGCGCTTCTACCATGCGATGTACCAGATTATGATGTTCGGCATGAACCTCGCCTTCGTGTCGAACAACATCGGGCTGATGTGGGTGGCGGTCGAGCTGGCGACGCTGACCACCGTGCTGATGGTCGGGATCTACCGAACCCATGAGGCACTCGAAGCTGCGTGGAAATACTTCATCCTCGGCAGCGTCGGCATCGCCTTCGCCCTTTTCGGAACGATCCTCGTCTATCTGGCGGCCCAGCCGGTGGTCGGCGAAGGCTATGACGCCATGGTCTGGACGATCCTGATCCAGCATGCCGCCGCCTTCGACCCGGCGCTCCTCAACATCGCCTTCGTCTTCCTCTTCCTCGGCTACGGCACCAAGGTGGGGCTGGCGCCGCTCCATGCCTGGCTGCCGGACGCCCATGCAGAAGGCCCGACGCCGATCTCGGCGGTACTTTCCGGCCTGTTGCTGAACGTCGCGCTCTATGCCGTGCTGCGCTTCAAGATGCTGCTTTCGGCAAGTCCCGAGGCGCTGGCGCCCGGACCGCTGATGATGACGATGGGGCTCGCCTCGCTGATCTTCGCCGGCTTCATGCTCTACCGGCGCCGCGACATCAAGCGCATGTTCGCCTATTCCTCGATCGAGCACATGGGCATCATCGTTTTTGCCTTTGGGCTCGGCGGGCCGCTCGCGAACTTCGCCGGTCTCCTCCACATGGTCATGCATTCGCTCACCAAGTCGGCGATCTTCTTCGCCGTTGGCCATATTTCCCAGATCAAGGGGACGCAGCGGCTTTCGGCGATCCGGGGGCTCACCGAGACGCATCCGGGCCTCGGCTGGGGATTGCTCGCCGGGGTCGTCGCGATCGCCGGCCTGCCGCCCGGCGGCATCTTCATGAGCGAGTTCCTGATCGTGAGCTCGGCATTTTCCAAGCAGCCCGTGCTCGGCGTCCTGCTGGTCTTCGGGCTTCTCGTCGCCTTCGGCGCGCTCCTCCTGCGGCTGACGGGCGCAGCCTTCGGCCGGCCGCGCGGCAGCACGGCGCCGGCGGAAGCCTCCTACCTGCCGATGTATGCCCATCTGGCACTCGTGCTGATCGCGGGGATCTATCTGCCACCGCCGCTGGTCGCCTGGTTCCAGCACATCGCCAACCTTCTTCGCTGACGGGAGGAGATCGTGACGATACTCGCCGAATTCC
>DATGWU010000413.1:0-2530 GCA_035299345.1 Rhizobium sp. | reverse complement strand
ATAAAGGCTATCTCCTGCTCGATCGCGGCCCGGAAGGGCAGATGGCGATCGCGGCCGGTGACGTGTTCTTTGGTTGAACTGGTACAAGGGAAGAATGGCAAAGCAAGAAGAACTGGTGTTCCTGCCGCTCGGCGGCGTCGGCGAGATCGGCATGAACCTCGCACTATACGGCTATGGAACGCCGTCGAACCGCCAATGGATCATGGTCGACTGCGGGGTGACCTTCCCCGGGCCGGACCTGCCGGGCGTCGACCTCGTGCTTCCCGATATCCGCTTCATCGAGGCGGAGAAGCGCAATCTCAAGGCCATCATCATCACCCATGCCCATGAGGACCACTACGGCGGCCTGAACGACGTCTGGCCGGGCCTCAACGTTCCGGTCTACGCTTCGGGCTTCACCGCTGGGATGCTGGAAGCCAAGCGGGATTACGAGGGTGGGCGCGCCGACATTCCGGTGACGCCGTTCAAGGCGGGCGACCGGATCAATGTCGGGCCGTTCAGCATCGAGGCGGTCGGCGTCAACCACTCCATTCCCGAACCGATGTCGCTGGTAATCCGCACGCCGCTCGGCAATGTGATCCACACCGGCGACTGGAAGGTCGACCATGCGCCCTCGCTCGGGCCGCTGACCGACGAAACGCGCTTCCGTGAACTCGGCGACGAAGGCGTGCTGGCGCTGATGTGCGACAGCACCAACGCCATGCGTGACGGCGTGTCGCCGTCCGAGCAGCAGGTGTCCGACGGTCTGCGCCAGATCATCGAAACGGCGGAGGGGCGTGTTGCAATCACCACCTTCTCGTCGAATGTCGGGCGCATCCGTTCGATCGCGCAGGCTGCGGAGGCGGCGGGCCGCGAGGTCCTCCTGCTCGGCAGTTCGCTGAAGCGCGTCGTTGCCGTCGCTGCCGATGTCGGGCTGATGGAAGGCGTGAAGCCGTTCATCGCCGAGGACGAGTTCGGCTACATCCCGCGCGACAAGGTGGTCGTCATCCTGACCGGCAGCCAGGGCGAGCCGCGGGCAGCACTCGCCAAGATCGCCCGTGACGAAATGCGTAACGTCGCCTTCGCAGCCGGTGACACGGTCGTCTTTTCCTCGCGCACGATCCCGGGCAACGAGAAAGCGATCCAGGACATCAAGAACGGCCTGGTCGACCAGGGCCTGCATATCGTCACCGACAGCGAGGCGCTAGTGCATGTCTCCGGCCATCCGCGGCGTAACGAACTTCTGCAGATGTACGAATGGACGCGGCCGCAAATGGTTGTGCCGGTGCACGGCGAGGCCGCGCATCTGACGGCGCAGGCCGAACTCGCCCTGCAGGCCGGCGTCAAGACGGTTCCGAAGGTGCGCAACGGCGACGTCCTGCGCCTGGCGCCGGGCCCTGCCGAGGTGATCGACCAGGCACCCTTCGGCCGCAGCTACAAGGACGGCAAGCTCGTCGGCGATTTCGAGGAGATGGGGATCGGCGAACGCCGGAAGCTCTCTTTTGTCGGCCACGTGGCCGTCAACGTGCTGCTCGACAGCCGTTACGATTTCCTTGGCGATCCGGATGTCGTCGCCTGCGGATTGCCGGAAGTCGACGAGGAAGGGGAGGACATGGAGGATACCCTCTATGACGCCATCCTCGGTGCGGTCGAGAGCATTCCGCGGGTGCGGCGCAAGGATCTCGATGTCGTGCGCGAGAGCATCCGTCGCGCCGTTCGTGCCGCAGCCAACGAGGCCTGGGGCAAGAAGCCGGTGGTGACCGTTTTCGTAACGAAAGTCTGAGTGACGCACGAGCGGTTCCCGTTATAGGGTCCGCCGCGTTCGCAATCTCTGTTTCGTTCGAAGGGAGTATTCCATGCTTGGGCGGGTCAATCACGTCGCCATCGCCGTGCCGGATATCGAGGCCGCGACGGCGTCCTACCGCGACACGTTGGGCGCCACCGTCTCTGCGCCGCAGTCCCTGCCGGAGCATGGCGTCACCGTCGTCTTCGTCGAACTGCCGAACACCAAGATCGAGCTCCTCGAGCCGCTCGGAGCCGATTCCCCGATTGCGGCCTTCCTCGCAAAGAATCCTTCCGGCGGCATGCACCACATCTGCTACGAGGTGGACGACATCCTCGCCGCACGCGACAGGCTGACGGAAAAGGGTGCGCGCGTGCTCGGCAGCGGCGAGCCTAAGACCGGCGCACATGGGAAGCCGGTGCTCTTCCTTCATCCCAAGGATTTCAACGGTACGCTGATCGAGCTCGAACAGCTCTGAGCTTCCTGCCACCGCAGCGATCTCGCCGATCATTGGCTCCGGGGTTTGTGCCCGCCGTCCGTTCGGCTATAAGGTGCCGACGCGGCGAGGCCGCGACTGGAAAAATGACGACGCCCGGGCAGGGTGTCCCGGAGTTCTCGACATGACGTTCGTCTCGGCCTTCGCCGTCTACTTCATCATCTGGTGGATCACCCTGTTCGCCGTTCTGCCGATCGGGATGAGGACGCAGGACGAGGAGAAGGACGTCGTGCCGGGCAGCGTCGGGAGCGCGCCGGCACGGTTCCGCGGCG
>DATGWU010000412.1:0-4568 GCA_035299345.1 Rhizobium sp. | reverse complement strand
GCGTTCGATATATTGTGACGGCCGGGCATCGGCAGCGTGAGGTCCTTGAAGGAGAAGACCCGGCCCGTGCGCCGCCGGCGGATCTCGACGTCGAAGGTCGAGTGCGTTCCTTCGAGCCGGACATTGGAGAAGCGGACATCGGCCTGCGGATTCGCGCCATAGGTGATGACCTTGCGGTCCTCGATCTTGCCGACGAGCGCCTGCACTTCCGGATGGTCGAGGCACATCACGCCAAAACCGTAGAAGGGCACGTTCTCGACGAACTGGCGGAAGGCCGCGCGCACCGCGTCGAAATTGCCGTAGTGGTCGAGGTGCTCCGGATCGATATTGGTGACGACCGCCACTTCCGCCGGCAGTTTGAGGAAGGTGCCGTCCGATTCGTCGGCCTCGACCACCATCCACTCGCCCTCGCCCATGCGAGCATTGGTGCCGTAGGCGTTGATGATGCCGCCGTTGATGACGGTCGGATCGAGCCCCCCCGCCTCCAGAAGCGCACCAACCATCGATGTGGTCGTCGTCTTGCCGTGGGTGCCGCCGATGGCGATGGCGTTGCGGAAGCGCATGAGTTCGGCGAGCATCTCCGCCCGGCGCACGACCGGCAGCAGCTTTTCGCGCGCGGCGACCAGTTCCGGATTTTCCTTCTTGATCGCCGTCGAGACGACCACGACTTCCGCGTCGCCGAGGTTCTCCGCCTTGTGGCCGACGAAAACCTCGATGCCCTTGGCCCGCAGGCGCTGGACGTTGGCCCCGTCGCTCTGGTCGGACCCCTGCACGCGATGGCCGAGATTGTGCAACACCTCGGCGATACCGCTCATGCCGATCCCACCGATGCCGATGAAATGGACCAGGCCGATTGTCGTCGGCATTTTCATGATTTGGCTCCCTTCACATGCGCTCGCGTCTTGCCGGCAATAGCCTCTACGAGATCGGCAAGCAAGTTCGATGCATCAGGCATGCCAGATCGCCGGGCCGCTGCAGCCGTCCCGGAAAGACGCTCGGGTTCGTTCATCGCCGCCTTGAGAAGGCCGGCGAGCCGTTCGACGGAGAGATCCCTTTGCTGGATAACCTCGGCGCCGCCATTCGCCGCGAGTGCGGCGGCGTTGGCCGCCTGGTCGTGGTCGAGCGCGTAAGGATAAGGCACGAGGATCGAGGGACGCCCGATAATCGAAAGCTCAGATACCGTCGAGGCGCCGGAGCGGCAGACGACGAGATGGGCGGCGGCGATGCGGGCCGCCATGTCCGTGAAGAACGGCGAGACGTCCGCCGTGATCCCGAGCGCCCGGTAGCGGGCGGTTACCTGCTCGGCATCCTCCGGCCGCGCCTGCTGGGTCACCGTCAGCCGGTGCCGCAGCGGCTCTTCGAGGAGTGCGATAGCATCCGGCACTGCGGAGGAGAAGAACTGCGCGCCCTGGCTGCCGCCGAAGACGACGAGACGGAAAGGCTGGCCCTCCCGTGACGGGGCGTAGGGGACGCTCGACGCGGCGGCTACCGCCGGCCGGACCGGATTGCCGGTGACGGTCGTCTTGTCCGCATAGGTCCCGCCCTCGGGCAGGAAGCCGCCGGCGATCGCCGTCACGCGGCTTGCGAGCACCTTGTTGGCACGGCCCATGACGGCGTTCTGTTCGTGGATCGCGGTCGGCACGCCGAGATGCACCGCTGCCAGCAGCGGAGGCAGGGTCGGATAGCCGCCGAAGCCGATGACGGCGAGCGGCTTGAGCTCCCGGATCAGCCGCCGGGCGGCGCGATAGCCGCGCCAGAGCGTCAGCAGCGCCCGGGCGACAGCGACCGGGCTCTTGGAGCCGATCGTGGCGGACGGCACGGTGTGGATGATCTCGGCCGGGAACATGCCGGCATAACGCTCGGCCCGGTTGTCGGTCACGAGATGAACCGTGTAACCGCGATCCACGAGCGAGTGGCTGAGCGCTTCGGCCGGAAAGAGATGTCCGCCGGTTCCACCGGCGGCGAGAAGAATGAGGCCTTTTGCCATTGCGATTTACTCCGCCGGGACGCCGTGGACCGAGCGGAACAGGCTCCGCTCCTGTGCACGCTTCTCCGGCCGCCGGCGCGTCAGCGCCAGGATGAAGCCCGCCGTCACGCAGATCGCGATCATCGACGAGCCGCCGTAGGAAATGAGCGGCAGCGTCATGCCCTTCGCCGGCAGGAGTTCGAGGTTCACGCCGATGTTGATCAGCGACTGCACGCCGATCTGCAGCACCAGACCCGCAACCGCGAACCGGTTGAAGTCGTTGCGCTCCTTGAAGGCGTGGTTGAGGCCGCGCAGCACCAGGAAGGCGAAGATCGAGACGAGCACGATGCAGAACACGATACCGAACTCTTCCGCCGCGACCGAGAAGATGAAGTCGGTGTGGCTGTCGGGAATGATCCGCTTGACCAGCCCCTCGCCCGGCCCTTGCCCGAACCAGTCGCCGCGGATGATCGCCTCGCGCGCGGTGTCGACCTGGAAGGTGTCGCCCTCGCCCGTCAGGAAGCGGTCGATACGGCCGGCGACATGCGGCAGCGTCAGATAGGCGCCGACGAGGCCGGCGCCGCCGAGCCCGCCGAGCAGGACGATCCAGAGCCAGGGCATGCCGGCCATGAAGAACATGCCGCCCCAGACGACGGAGGTGAGGATCGTCTGCCCGAGGTCGGGCTGGGCGATCAGCAGTGCGGCGACCATGCCGAACAGGATGATCGCGAAGAAATTGCCGGGGATTTCGGGCTGGCGGGCATGTTCGGCGAAAAGCCAGGCGCAGACGACCACGAAGGCGGGCTTCATGAACTCCGACGGCTGGATCGAGATGCCGGCGAGCGTCACCCAGCGCCGTGCGCCCTTGACCTCGATGCCGAAGAACAGCGCCAGCACCATCATCAGCAGCGAAACCGCGAGGATCACGATCGCGGTCCGCCGCACCTGGCGCGGCGTGAGGAAGGACAGGCCGAACATCACGCCGAGCGCCGGCAGCATGAAGGCCGCATGGCGCTTGACGAAGTGGAAGCTGTCGAGACCGAGGCGCTCGGCAACCGCCGGCGAGGCCGCGAAGGAGAGCATGAAGCCGATGCCCATCAGCAGGACGAATGTCACAAGGAACAGGCGGTCTATGGTCCAGAACCACTCGGCCACAGGCCCCCTCTCTACGCGGCTCACCATGTCAGTTGCCTCCTTCAGGAGCGTCGATCAGCATTTCGATCCCTTCGAGCGCCGCGACGTGGCGAACGAAGGCGTCGCCGCGGACCTCGAAGTTCTTGTACTGGTCGAAGCTTGCGCAAGCCGGGGAAAGCATCACCGCCACAGGCTGGCCGTCCGCAGCCGCGTCCGCGGCAGCGTGGGCGACCGCCCGTTCGAGCGTGCCGGAAATCTCGTAAGTCACCGCCTCGCCGAGCGTGGCCGCAAAGGCGGACGCCGCCTCGCCGATCAGGTAGGCCTTGGCGATGCGCGGAAAGAGCGGCGCAAGGCTCGCGATCCCGCCTTCCTTCGGCAGTCCGCCTGCGACCCAGTAGATGCGGTCGTAGCTCGAAAGCGCAGGTGCGGCGGCTTCCGCATTGGTCGCCTTGCTGTCGTTGACGAAGACGACCTCGTCGCGACGGCCGACCGGCTGCATACGGTGCTTGAGGCCGGCAAACGAACGAAGCCCGGCCCGGACCTCGTCGGGCGTCACGCCGACGGCGAGACAAGCGGCGATCGCCGCCGCCGCGTTCTGGGCGTTGTGGCTGCCGCGTAGCGTCTGGATGCCGTTGAGATCGGCGACGACCGCGGTCGCGCCGCCATGGGCCTCGATGATCCGGTGGCCGTCGTTGTAGAAGCCATCGGCGAGCGGCTGCCGCTTCGAAATCCGCACCACCCTGGTGCCGGCGCGCTCGACGCGATCGGCGATCAGCTCGCAATAGCTGTCGTCGACGCCGATCACCGCCGTGCCGCTGCCGGCGACGAGCCGTTCCTTGACATCGGCATAGTGCTGGATCGTCCCGTGGCGGTCGAGATGGTCCGGCGTGACGTTGAGGAGGATGCCGGCGGTCGGGTCGATCGTCGGCGCAAGGTCGATCTGGTAGGACGAGCACTCGACGACGAAATAGCGTCCGGCCTTCGGCGGATCGAGGGTGAGAACCGCCCGGCCGATATTGCCGCCGAGCTGCGTATCCCTGCCGCTCGCCGAGAGGATGTGGGCGATCAGCGCGGTGGTGGTCGACTTGCCGTTGGTGCCGGTGATGGCGATGAAGGGGCAATCCGGCGCGTGAGCCCTCCTCTCGCGCACGAAGAGCTCGACGTCGCCGATCACCTCGACGCCTGCGGCCCGCGCGAGACCGACCGTCCAGTGCGGCTTCGGATGGGTCAGCGGCACGCCCGGCGACAACACGAAGGCGGCGAACGCATGCCAGTCGGCATCGTGCAGGTCCTGCGTCGCGACCCCTTCGGCGGCGGCCTTCGCCACGCTGTCGGGATTGTCGTCCCAGGCGACGATGTCGGTCCCGCCTGCAATCAGCGCCTGCGCGGTCGCGAGCCCCGACCCGCCGAGACCGAAGAGTGCGACCTTCCTGCCTCTGAATGTGGTGACCGGGATCATCGCCCCCTC
>DATGWU010000411.1:0-4311 GCA_035299345.1 Rhizobium sp. | reverse complement strand
GATGCTCGACCTCTATCCCGCCGGCACGCGCCTTGCGCTCGGTTCGGCGGCATTCTCCGCCGAAGACATCATACGCTTTGCCGAAAAGTTCGACCCGCAGCCCTTCCACGTCGATCCGGAGGCGGCGAAGAACTACGTGTTCGGGGCACTCTGCGCCTCCGGCTGGCATACCTGCGCCTGCTGGATGCGGTGCTTCGTCGGCTTCTGGAAAACCGAGACGAAGCGCCTCGCCGCCGAAGGCATCGTGCCGCCTAAGCTCGGCCCCTCCCCCGGCTTTACCGAGCTGCAATGGCTGCAACCGGTCTATGCGGGCGATGTCGTCAGCTACTCGCTCATCAGCCTCGACAGCCGTCCACTCGCCTCACGCCCCGGGCTCGCTCTCAATACCGGCCTCGCCGAAGGCATCAACCAGAACGGCGAGCCGGTTTTGCGCTTCAAGAGCAACATTCTCGAATTCCTGCCGGAAGCCGAAACCTGAAGGCCGCGACCGGGTCCTTATCCCGCCAGGCTCAGTGGCCGGAGAATTCGACCAGCGTACGCACCTCGACGCCCAGCGCCTCGAGCTTCTTGCGCCCGCCGAGATCCGGCAGGTCGATGACGAAGCAGGCGGAGACGACGTCGGCGCCGATCTGGCGCAGGAGCTGAACCGCCCCGACGGCGGTGCCGCCGGTCGCGATCAGGTCATCGACGAGGATCACCTTCTCACCCGGCTCCACGGCGTCCACATGCATCTCCATCTCGTCCACGCCGTATTCGAGGCTGTAGGCGATCCTGACCGTGTCATGGGGAAGCTTTCCTTTCTTGCGGATCGGCACGAAGCCGGCGGAGAGCTGGTGGGCGACCGCGCCGCCGAGAATGAAGCCGCGCGCCTCCATCCCGGCGATCTTGTCGATCTTCATGCCCGCGTAAGGCTGTACCAAGGCGTCGACGGCCCGGCGGAACGCCCGCGCATTGCCGAGCAGCGTGGTGATGTCGCGAAAGACGATGCCGGGCTTCGGATAGTCGGGGATCGAGCGGATGGAGGATGCGAGCTCAAGCGCGAAGTTGCTCATTGTCTGTCCAGTGTCATTCACTTTTCGGGAAGATTGCGCCGGACAGTAGCAAGTCCGGCATTTCCGACCAACAAAAAAGGCGGCCCGAAGACCGCCTTTCGAAGTCCCGATCGCAGGCGATCAGTGTTCCTTGTTGGCGTAGACCGACTTCTTCGTCAGGTAGACCAGAGCCGTGAAGATCGCGAGGAACACCATGACCATGAAGCCGGTGTGCTTGCGCTCTTCGAGGTGCGGCTCGGCAGCCCACATCAGGAAGGCCGAGACGTCCTTGGCGTATTGGTCGAGCGTCTGCGGGGTGCCGTCGTCATAGGTCACCTGGTCGTCGCTGATCGGCGGCGCCATGGCGAGTGCCGCGGCACCGGCGAAGTGCGGGTTGAAGTAGGTGCCGTCGGCGACGGTGACGCCTTCCGGCGCTTCCTGGTAGCCGGTCAGCAGCGAGTAGATGTAGTCCGGACCACCTTCCTGATACTGGGTGAAGATATCGAAGATGAAGGTCGGGAAACCGCGTTCGATGCCGCGGGCCTTGGCGAGCAGCGACATGTCCGGCGGAGCAGCGCCGTTGTTGGCGGCGGCTGCCGCTTCCTTGTTCGGGAACGGCGACGGGAAGTGGTCGGACGGAACCGCCTTGCGGGTGAACATCTCACCGTCGGCGTTCGGGCCGTCCTGGACTTCGTATTCGCCGGCGAACGCCTTGACCTGTTCTTCCGAGTAGCCGAGGTCCTCGAGCGTGCGGAACGAGACCAGGTTCATCGAGTGACAGGCCGAGCAGACTTCCTTGTAGATCTTCAGGCCGCGCTGAAGCTGGCCCTTGTCGTACTTGCCGAACGGGCCGGCAAAGGTCCAGTCGACATTCTTCGGCTTGAAGATCGGGTAGTGGCCGGCGGCCGCGGCGTGTTCCGCCGCCGCAGCCACATCGGTTGCTTCCTGCGCGACCGCGGAAGAGGCGCCGAAGCCCGCCATAGCGGCGATCAGCGCGATGCTCGTTACAAGCTTTTTCATCTTATGATCCCTCTTTCGCGCACTCAGGCCTGGGTTGCGACGGATTTGCCGCTCTTTTCGAGGACCGCCTCGGTGATCGAGTTCGGAACGCGACGCGGCTTTTCGAACAGGCCGAGCAGCGGCATGATCACGATGAAGAAGCCGAAGTAGTAGAGCGTGCCGAGCTGGGCCATCAGCGTGTAGAGGTCCGAAGGCTGACGCGAGCCGAGCCAGCCGAGCAGGATGCAGTCGGCGACGAACAGCCAGAAGAACAGCTTGTACCACGGACGGTAGACGGCTGAACGGACCTTGGAGGTGTCGAGCCAGGGCAGGAAGAAGAGAATGATGATCGAGCCGAACATCACCAGAACGCCGCCGAGCTTGGAGTCGATCGGGCCGACGTTGAAGGTGATGGCGCGCAGCATCGCGTAGAACGGCAGGTAATACCATTCCGGAACGATGTGGGCCGGCGTCTTCAGCGGATCGGCCATCGTGTAGTTGTCGGGGTGACCGAGGTAGTTCGGCAGGTAGAAGATGAACCAGGCGTAGACGATCAGGAAGACCGAAACGCCGAAGGCATCCTTGAGCGTCGCATAGGGCGTGAAGGGAACGGTGTCCGTCTTCGACTTCACTTCGACGCCGGTCGGGTTGGTCTGGCCGGTGACATGCAGCGCCCAGACGTGCAGGACGACGACGCCGGCGATCATGAAGGGCAGCAGGTAGTGCAACGAGAAGAAGCGGTTGAGCGTCGGCTGATCGACGGCGAAGCCGCCGAGCAGGAACTGCTGGATCCACTCGCCGACCCACGGGAAGGCGGTGAAGAAGCCGGTGATAACGGTCGCGCCCCAGAAGGACATCTGACCCCAGGGCAGGACATAGCCCATGAAGCCGGTCGCCATCATCAGAAGATAGATGACCACGCCGAGGATCCAGAGGATTTCGCGGGGCGCCTTGTAGGAGCCGTAGTAGAGGCCGCGGGCGATGTGAAGATAGACGGCGATGAAGAAGAACGACGCGCCGTTGGCGTGCATGTAGCGCAGCAGCCAGCCGTGATTGACGTCGCGCATGATCTTCTCGACCGAGTTGAAGGCGATCGTTGTTTCCGCGCCGTAGTGCATAGCGAGAACGACGCCGGTCAGGATCTGCACGATGAGCATCACCGACAGCATCGCGCCGAACGTATAGGCATAGTTCAGGTTGCGGGGAACGGGATAAGCGACAAAACTGTCATAGACCATGCGCGGCAGAGGCAGTCGCGCGTCGACCCACTTCCCGAGGCCGCTAGACGGCTGGTAGCTAGAATGACCACTCATATTATGAATCCCCTCAACCGATCTTGATCACAGAATCGGAAACGAATGCAAAGGTAGGAACGGCAAGATTCTGCGGGGCAGGACCCTTGCGGATACGACCGGCGGTGTCGTAGTGCGAGCCGTGGCAGGGACAGAACCAGCCACCGAAATCCCCGGCCTGACCGAGAGGCACGCAGCCCAGGTGGGTGCAGACGCCGACCATCACGAGCCAGTTTTCCTTGCCTTCGCCGGCAGAGCGAGCAAGATCGGTGGCTTCGGCCGAAGGATCGACATTGGCATTGCGCGCAATGGGATCCTTGAGATCGGCGAGCGCGACAGCCTTGGCCTCTTCGACTTCCTTGTCGGTGCGGTTGCGGATGAACACCGGCTTGCCGCGCCACTTGATCGTGAGGGACATGCCCGGCTCAAGCGCCGAGACGTCGACCTCTATCGCACCGAGGGCCAGCGTCGAGGCATCCGGACGCATCTGGTCGATGAACGGCCAGGCAACCGCAGCGGCACCGACCACACCGGCCATACCGGTCGTCAGATAAAGAAAGTCGCGGCGAGAAGGCTCGCCCAAGGTCTCGCTATTGATGTCGTGTTCGCTCACGGTCAAACCATCCTCTTCGCAAAATTCTGCGATAAACCGCATTGCCTCCGCGACAGGAAGCCTGCGCGCAGACACAGTTGCGCCACAGATTCCCCGCCAATTTGGCGCGTTCTAAGCCCGATAACAAAATATGTCCAGCCTTGGCAGGGGGATGGGGGCACAATGTCGCGGAAAATCTTGGGAGAGTTCCGTCCGCGTCACACGAGGGGCTTTCAGGCGACATCAGGCCTCCTCCGAAAGGCGTAGAAGGCATCTGCCGGCTTGTCATTCGTCAGCTACACCGCCTCCGGCAAGCGACGGTCCAGACTGACCTGCCTCCGCTCCGGCGAGGTTCCGAACTCAGCGCCGCGGCCCCGAGGCGGAGGATGCCCTGCCC
>DATGWU010000410.1:0-13447 GCA_035299345.1 Rhizobium sp. | reverse complement strand
TTGCTCCTCTGCCGGGGCCTGTTCCTCAGCGGGAGCCTGCTGCTCTTCTGCCGGAGCCTGCTGCTCTTCTGCCGGAGCCTGCTCTTCCTCCGCAGGAGCCTGCTGCTCCTCAGCGGGGGCCTGTTGTTCCTCTACAGGCGCCTGCTCCTCAGCAGGAGCCTGTTCTTCAGCGGGAGCCTGTTCTTCAGCGGGAGCCTGCTGTTCCTCGGCCGGGGCCTGCTCCTCCTCGACGGGAGCCTGTTCCTCGGCGGGTGCTTGCTCTTCGGCCGGCGCCTGCTCCTCAGCGGGAGCCTGTTCCTCGACGGGCGCCTGCTCTTCAGGCGGCGCCTGCTCCTCTACCGGCGGCTGCTCCTCGGCTGGCGGCTGCTCCTCGGCGGGGGCCTGTTCCTCTGCCGGAGCCTGCGGACATGCGTCGGCCGACTCGGCCTCGCTTCCGTCGCCGCAGGTGACCTGCGCGACAAGAATTCCCTGCTCCCCGCCAGCGGACGGGGCGACAGCCTCCTGAGCCTGCGAGACGGCGCGCGCGGCCACCGGCTCCACGACGATGGCCGCTGAGAGAACCGGCAGGGCGACCGTGGCGAACAGTTTTGATCTCAAAGTCATTTCGTTTTCCTTGTGACGCGTGTCTCCACGCACTTCCGAGGAGCGAACAAGAGAAGACGGCATTGTTGTGTCCGCCTCACTAGTCCTCCCGCTCCTGATCAACGGACCGTAGTTTGCGGCAAATTAACCGTAGCTGAACGGAAAAAGTTTCATGCACCGGCGGAATTAAGCGCCGCGAGCAATACTGTTGCTCGTCATGCCGCGAACTCGACAGTCTCATGCGTTTTTTGGATAACGGCGTCTTTGCTGTTGATTTTCCGCGAAAAAGAGTAGGAATATCGCCGCAGGCCCGGCACGTTCGGTGCCGCCATCCCAATGAGCGCGGGAACAACAACCGCGCGGATGACCAACAGAGAGGATCATTATGCGTATCTCCACCCGTTTCTTTGCAGCGGTGTCCATTGCCGCCCTGTCGCTTTTCGCGGGCAGCGCCATGGCCGAAGGCGAAAAGCTGATCATCGGCACCGAGGGCGCCTACCCGCCCTTCAACAACCTGCAGGCCGACGGCACCCTGGTCGGCTTCGACATCGACATCGCCAAGGCACTTTGCGAAGAAATGAAGGTCGAATGCGAATTCGTCACCCAGGACTGGGACGGCATCATCCCCGCCCTGCAGGCGAAGAAGTTTGACGCCATCATCGCCTCCATGTCGATCACGCCGGAACGGCTGGAAAAGGTCGACTTCTCCAAGAAGTACTACAACACCCCGCCGGCGATTGCCGTTGCCAAGGACTCGCCGATCAAGAGCGTCGAAGACCTCAAGGGCAAGGTTCTCGGTGCGCAGTCCTCGACGACCCACGCCAACTATGCCGAAAAACACCTCGCCGATTCGGAACTGAAGCTCTATCCGACCGCCGACGAATACAAGCTCGACCTCTCTGACGGTCGCGCTGACGCCGTCATCGACGACATCGTCGTCCTGTCGGAATGGGTCAAGAGCGACGCCGGTTCCTGCTGCAAGATCCTCCAGCCGATGCCGGTCGACGTCGAGATCAACGGCGAAGGTGCCGGCATTGCCGTCCGCAAGGGCGAAACTGCGCTCGCCGACAAGTTCACGGCCGCGATCGCTGCGATCCGCGCCAACGGCAAGTACAAGGAAATCAACGACAAATACTTCGATTTCGACGTTTACGGCGAATAATCGCCGACTTCGAGATCGCTCACAGATGGCGGAAGGCTGGTTCTTCCGCCATTTACGTTTCCTGCGAACAGAAATAAAGACAAGGCGGCGCAGACCGCGACAGGGGAATAGGCATGAGCGGATTACTTTCCGCGATCGGTGCACTTTGGGCCTGGGTGCAATATACGTTTGATCCGTTCTGCGGACCGGCAGGCCTCTTTACCCTCTTCGGCTCCTCTCTCGTGTCGTGCGGCACCGAAGGCTGGGGCGACGAAATCGCCTTTGGCGTAAAGGTGACCGTGACACTGTCCTTGGCGACATTGCCCATCGGTCTGCTGATCGGATTCCTGATCGCGCTTGCCATGCAGTCCGAAGACAAGATGCTGCGGCTGGCCGGCGGCATCTATACGACGATCTTCCGCGGGCTTCCGGAACTCCTCACGCTCTTCATCGTCTATTACGGCCTGCAGATGGCGATCCAGGCCGTGCTCAACGCCTTCGGCTACGACGAACGCGTCGAGATCAATGCCTTCGTCTCCGGCATGATCGCGCTCTCGGTGGTATTTTCCTCCTACTGCTCGGAAGTGCTGCTTTCGGCCTTCCGCGCCATTCCGCAGGGACAGTACGAAGCCGGCGACGCACTCGGCCTCCACCGCGGACGAACGATGCGGCTCGTCATCCTGCCGCAGTTGATCCGGATCGCCCTTCCCGGCCTCGGAAACCTCTGGATGAACCTTCTGAAGGATACGGCGCTGGTCTCGGTCATCGGGCTCACCGACATCCTGCGCCAGACGGGCGTTGCCGCGAAGGTCAGCAAGGAAGCCTTCTTCTTCTACGTGCTGGCCTGCGGCCTCTATCTCGGCCTCGCGGTCCTCTCGTCGGGCGGATTGAGCCTCATCGACCGCTGGAGCCATCGTGCGGAGGCCCGCCGATGAGCTACACGACCGAACTCATCGCCCCGCGCCCCGCCCCCGCCGTGCCGCTCAAGCCGCCAACCGCGAGCCGCCTGATAGGCTATGCCGGGCTCGTCCTCTGGACGCTGCTGGCCCTCTCGCTGGCCTACATGATGGTCAGCAACTGGGATACCGACAAATTCGTCAAGTACGGGCCGCGCTACCTCTCCGGACTCTGGGTCACGGTAACGCTCGTCTTCGCCTCCATCTTTTTCGGCGCCGTCCTTTCGATGCCGATCGCCTTTGCCAGGATGTCGAAGAACCGGGTGCTGAACGGCATCTCCTACGCCTATGTCTATGTCTTCCGCGGGACGCCGCTGCTCGCCCAGATCTATCTCATCTATTACGGTCTCGGCAGCTTCCGTCCGCAGATCGAGGCAGTCGGCCTCTGGTGGTTCTTCCGTGAAGCCTGGTACTGCGCACTGCTGTCGATGACCATGAACACCGCCGCCTATCAGGCCGAAATCCTGCGCGGCGCCATCGAGAGTGTTCCGAACGGCCAGATCGAGGGCGCGAAGTCTCTCGGTCTCTCGCCCTTCGTCACGTTCTGGAAAATCATCCTGCCGCAGGCCCTCATCGTCGCACTTCGCCCTTACGGCAACGAGATCGTGCTGATGATCAAGGGCTCGGCGGTCGTCGCGGTCGTCACCGTCCTCGATCTCATGGGCCAGACCCGCTACACCTTCTCGCGCACCTTCGACTATCAGGCCTATCTCTGGGCCGCAGTCTTCTACCTGTCCATCGTCGAGACCATGCGCCACGTCTGGGCGGCTCTCGAAGCCCGCCTGACCCGCCACCTCAAACGGTAATCTCACGGCGCCGCCCCGCGAGACAGCGGGGCGGCGCTGGCAGCACTCGGCGACGAGAACTGCCAACCATCTGATTGAAATGTACATTTTCCGAAATTCGGACGAATATTAAGCTTCGCTTAAGCAAAGCGGTGCTTCCATGATTATGTCTGGTAAAGACCCCGTCGGGGTACGACAGAAGCGGCAAAACGCCATTCGTTCCGGCGGGACAGCAATGGGAACAGCGTTGCGAGGCTGCGATGAACCACGACATGGAAATGATGCTGAAGGGCTACGGCCTGACGACCGCACAAATCCTCTACCGGATGCCGGATCACCCCGCAGTGCTGCAGACCTATGTCTGGCAGCACTACGATCTCGCGCCGGAATTTCCGGAGATGAAGAGCTTCCTGAAATTCTGGCAGGAAAAGCTCGATGGGCCACTGCATTCCGTCTGCTACGTCCACCGCCGGCTGATCGGAGCCAACGAGTGGCGAGCCTTGAAGGGCGAGTTCATCCTCCACTGAGGGGAAATCACACATGAACCTCGCCGTGGGCGAATTCGCCCTCGTCGGGTTCCCGGTGGAGGGCGGCGTAGAGAATGCCGGCGTGCCAAAAGCCGACGACCGTCAGCACGGCCCAGCCAGGCACGGCGCCGAGCGCCGCATTGTGGACGAGTTGCGCCAGCGAATGGACCAGATCGGCCCGCGGCTGGTCCGGCAGCAGTTTCGGTGTCGAGATCTTCAGGCTCCAGGCCAGCAGCAGGATCATGTACATCCAGCAATAGTTGCGGCGAATGCGACGGAACAGCGCCTCGCGATAGCTGATAAGGAACGTCGGCTGGCGCAGGCTTCTCGCGATCGCCGCGGCCCAGTCAGGATTGAGTTCGTCGTCCGGGCACAGCGCCTGGGCAAAATAGTAGCGCTCGAGCTGGCGGACACGTGCGCGATAGACGTCGAAGAAGCGATAGCGACGCGCCTCAATCAGCAGGAAGAGCGAAATGAGCAGCATGGCGAAGAGCACGACGCCGTGGTGCGAGGTCGGTGTCGACAGGGACACCGACAGAAGACCGGCGACGACGGTGATCGCCCAGTTGGAACTCCGGTCGATACGGTCGCGCCAGCTGATCATCCGTCCGATCTCGCCGCGGTAGTAGTGAATGATCAGGTTCGCCTTCTCGGCGGATGTGACGGGCAGTGTCGGCGCTCTGCGCGCCTCGTGCACAACCGCCGCAGGCAGCGGAGACTTGTCGGCCATGTTTCCCCCGAAACGCAGATGCATCAAGCAATGCTCCTACAACGGGGAAGTCGCCCTGAGGTTCCGGGCATCTGCATTGCCAAAACCGCCCGTAGCCTGTAGACCCGGGCCTCGCGGCGCAGGGCGCCGGAAGACGAACACTCCCCGAGGAGCTTCCACATGGCAAAGATCGACGAAGAAGCACTGGCGGAGGCCTACAACCGCGCACTGGCGCTCGAAAAGGCCGGCAATGTCGACGCGGCCGTCGATGCCTACCGGCACGTTCTCGAACTCGACCCCGAAGACCACGGCGGCGCGGCCGTTCGCATCGCCGCGCTCGGCCGTGGTGAGACGCCGCCGAAAGCCCCGGACGCCTATGTCGAAACCCTCTTCGACCAGCACGCCGAAGCCTTCGAAGACATCCTCGTCGAACAGCTCGGCTACACCGTGCCGATGATGGTTCGCCAGCGCCTGCAGGCGCTCGGCCTCGGTCCGTTCCGGCGCATGCTCGATCTCGGCTGCGGCACCGGGCTCACCGGCGGCGCGCTCCGCGACATGGCCGGCGACATCACCGGCATCGATATCTCAGAGAACATGGTCGAGCTCGCCCACGAGAAGGATCTCTACGAGACGCTCTACGTCGCCGAAGTCGAGGACTTCCTCGAAGACAACGACGAGGAGGCCTTCGACCTCATCACCGCAACGGACGTGCTGCCCTATCTCGGCGCGCTCGAGCCGCTCTTCTTCGGCGCATCCGAGAACATGGTGCCGGGCGGCATCTTCGCCTTTTCCTCCGAGACCCTCCCCGCCGGGGATGGCCGCGCCTACATCGTCGGCCCGCACCAGCGCTTCCTGCATTCGGAGGCCTATATCCGCGAACGTCTGCAACAGACCGGGTTCGAGATCATCGAGGTCGGTGACATCAACGTGCGCATGCAGGACGGCGAGCCGAGCCCCGGCCATCTGGTGCTCGCACGCCTCAAGGGCTGAACCGTCGACGACCATCAGTCCGTCTCTCCCGGAGATCGCGATTGAGGAGCAGACCTCTTTCCTCTAAAGCTTTCGCTGCAGACGAACTTTCGGGAGAGACGGCATGGCCAAGATTGCGTTCATCGGACTGGGCGTCATGGGATATCCCATGGCCGGACACCTGAAGGCGAAGGGGGGCCATGACCTCACCGTCTACAACCGGACGGCCGCCAAGGCCGAGAGCTGGGTAAAGCAGCACGGTGGCCGGTCGGCCACTACCCCGGCTGACGCGGCCCGCGATGCCGACTTCGTCTTCACCTGCGTCGGCAACGACGACGACCTCCGCGCAGTGACCGTCGGCCCCGACGGCGCACTTGCCGGCATGAAGCCCGGCGCCGTACTGATCGACAACACCACCGCCTCGGCCGAAGTCGCCCGCGAACTCTATGACGCCGCGAAAGCCAGAGGCTGCGACTTCATCGACGCCCCCGTCTCCGGCGGTCAGGCGGGCGCCGAAAACGGCGTACTGACGGTAATGTGCGGCGGCGACGACGCGGTCTTCGAGCGCGCCCGGCCGGTCATCGACGCCTATGCACGGATGGTCGGACTGATGGGGCCCGCCGGCGCCGGCCAGCTCACCAAGATGGTCAACCAGATCTGCATCGCCGGTCTCGTCCAGGGCCTCGCCGAGGGGATTCACTTTGGCAAGAAAGCCGGCCTCGACATTGAAAAGGTTATCGAAGTCATCTCCAAGGGCGCGGCCGGCTCTTGGCAGATGGAAAACCGCTACAAGACGATGAACCAGGGCAAGTACGACTTCGGCTTCGCCGTCGACTGGATGCGCAAGGACCTCGACATCGTGCTCTCGGAAGCCCGCCGCAACGGCGCCGCCCTGCCCGTCACCGCGCTCGTCGACCAGTTCTACGGCGAGGTGCAGAAGCTCGGCGGCAAGCGCTGGGACACGTCCTCGCTTCTCGCACGGCTTGAAAAATGACCCTCGGACCGGCCGCGACCACCGGTGAGATCGTCGCCTTCCTCGGAACACTGAGGAACGACGAGAACATCGCCGGCATGGGCCGGTTCGGCATCGTGACCGACAACGCGCTCGGCATCTCCAACCCGGTGATGCAGAAGATCGCCCGGCAGGTGAAGAAGAATCCTGCCCGGGCGCTCGAACTCTGGGAGACCGGCATCCGCGAGGCACGGATGCTGGCGCTCTACACGCTCGACCCGAAGACGCTCGACGCCGCGACAGCACGCCGCCTCGCCGGCGATTTCGCATCCTGGGAGATCGTCGACGCCGCGGCCGACCTTTTCGTGGCCGCCCGGCTGGAACGGCTCATTCCGGAATTCGCGGCCGACGAACGCGAATTCGTGCGCCGCACCGCGTTTTCGATGATCGCTTCGGCGGCGGTCCACCTGAAACAGGAGCCGGACAGCCTGATCGTCGGCTACCTGATGCTGGTCGAAACGCATGCTGCGGACGAGCGCAACTTCGTCAGAAAGGCAGTGAACTGGGCGCTCCGCAACATCGGCAAGCGCAACCGGACCTGCCACGGCCCGGCGCTCGCGCTCGCGGAAAAACTCGCCGCCAGTGCGAACAAGACCGCCCGCTGGATCGGCAAGGATGCCGTGCGCGAGCTTACAAGCGCCGAGGTGCTGGCGCGACTGAAGGACTGACCACCCGACGGGACGAGGTCAGTCCTCCTGGGACTTCTGGTTGTCGAGGAGCATGTAATCGAGCGGCAGCTCGGTCGTGTACTTGATCTGCTCCATGGCAAAGGCCGAAGAGACGTCGCGGATCTCGATGCGGGCGATCAGCCGCTTGTAGAAGGCGTCGTAGGCGGCGATGTCCGGCACCACCACGCGCAGCAGATAGTCGACGTCGCCGCTCATGCGGTAGAATTCGACGACTTCCGGAAAGTCGACGACCACTTCGGAGAAGCGCTTCAGCCATTCGATCGAATGGGTGTTGGTGCGGATCGACACGAAGACGGTGACCTTGGTGTTGACCTTGCCGGGATCGAGAAGCGCCACCCGCCGGCGAATGACGCCGTCCTCCTCCATCTTCTGGATACGACGCCAGCAAGGCGTCGTGGAAAGCCCGACCTTCTTGGCGAGATCGGCCACGGCGAGCGTGGAATCTTCCTGGAGTATGCGCAAAATCTTTCGGTCGAGACGGTCCATGCCATGATCCTTCGGAAAATTATTCCCGGTATAGCGGAGATTCTCCGTTTTGAAAGCTTACAAAGACGAAGAACACAAACGATCCACTTCCTCGCGCAGGACCGGAAGCAACTCCTGCTCGAACCATGGATTCCTCTTCAGCCATACCGTGTTTCTCCAGCTCGGATGCGGCAGCGGCAGCACTCTCGGGCCGGGCGAGTCGACGTCGTGGACGTACTCCCGCCAATGCCGGACGGTCTCGCCGAGCGTTCGCTTCCGCCGGTTGCTGAGGTGCCAGGCCTGCGCATATTGTCCAACCGCCAGGACGAGCTCGATCTGCGGCATCGCGGCGATCACGCGCTCGCGCCAGGCAGGCGCGCATTCGCGGCGCGGCGGCAGGTCGTGGCCCTTGCTGTTATAGCCGGGAAAGCAGAAACCCATCGGCACGATGGCGAAGCGGTCCGGGTCGTAGAAGGCCGCGCGATCCACGCCCATCCATTGCCGCAGGCGGTCGCCGGAGGCGTCGTTGAAGGGCAAGCCCGTCTCATGTACCCGAAGGCCGGGCGCCTGACCGGCGATCAGGATGCGCGCCGTCCCGGAAAGGACGGCAATCGGGCGCGGTTCGTGCGGCAGGCGGCATGCTGGCCCGCCATGCGGCGTGTCACGGCAGATCCGGCAAAGCGCAATTTCCCTGCGCAACGGCTCCAGTCGGTCATCGGCCATCGATACGCCCGTCAGAGCGCCGCGCTCGGACGGGAAACGACCTCCCGGTACCAGCGCCACACATGGGTGAACTCGTCCGGACAGGTGATGCGTGCCGGCTTCATGAAGTCGAAGGCAATCATGGCCGTGATGTCGGCGATGGTGTAGCGCGATCCGGCGACGAAGGGACGCCCGGCAAGCTCCTCGTTCAGGAAGCGCAGGAATTCGATTGCCTTCGGCTTGTTGACCTCGCCCCATTCGGGCACCTGCGGCACCTCCCACGACACCATCGCCGGATGGATGTGCCGGAAGGCTGCGGCAACGGCGGCGAAGTAGATGAGTTCGGCGCGGCGGTTCCACATCTCGACGATCGCCCGGTCCTTGGCATCGATCCCGAAGAGCGGCGGATCGGGTTGAAGCTCCTCGAAATAACGGCAGATCGCGACCGACTCGCAAAGCACGGTCCCGTCGTCGAGTTCGAGGATCGGAAGGCGCTGGAGCGGATTCTTGGCGGTAAGTTCCGGCGCCTTGTGGCCGAGCGTATTCATGTCCACCGGCACGGTCTCGACCGCGATGCCCTTCTCCTTCAGGAACACCGTGACCCGGCGCGGATTGGGCGCCCGCCCGCCATCGTAAAGCTTCATCTGTTTCCTCCGTGTTCGGTCAATTGATACCAAAGAGCCGCCGGAGAAAAGAAAAAAGACGGCCGCTGGCATCGGCGGGGGCCATCTCGCCGGCATCCAGACCGTTCGCCCGCCGCCATACCTCCGGGCGGTCGAAGACCCCGCTCCAGATGCCGACGCCGTCCCGACGGGCAGCCGCCTCCTCCGCCGAATAGCCGCCATAGGAGACGGCGAACCCCTCCCGGACCATGAGCGCGTTGACGTCGAGCTCCCCCGCCCGGCAGCGCACCAGAAGGCGGTCGTAGCGATCGAGCGCACCACCCTTGCAGAGAAAGCCGGAAGCCGCCAGCAGCCCCGCGAGGCGGCGCCTTGCCGCGGCGCCGCAGCGCCACGCCTCCCCGTCGCGACCCTTGCACGTCTGCGAGAGCTCGGGCGCATCGAGACCTTCGAGCCTCGCCCGACTCTGCCTGTTGGAAAGCGTGTCCCCGTCGACGGCGACCAGGTTCCCGGAGAAATCTTCTTCCGCCTGACGATCGAGTTTCGCAACGATCAGCAGCGCGAGCAGCAGCATGGAGACGCCGACCACGCCGTCGCGAAGACTGCGCCGAAAACCCGTCACAATCCGGCCTTCTTCACGAACGAAGGCTTTTCGAGCATGGCAAACAAATCCTTTTCGAGAGCATCTTCTTAATCTTTTGCCGTTAGCCTCGCATCATCGCGCGACAGACGACATTTTGAAGCATGAGTAAAGGCGTCTCCACTACGGCCGACAAGAACATCGTCGACCTTTCCCGCAGTCACCGTAACAAGGCTGTGTCGAAAGCGGTTCGCACGATGCGCGAACGGCTGCAATCGAGCCACTCCGGCTCACCGGCCTTCGACCGCGAAATGCTCGGGATGCACGTCGACTCCGCCCTTCAGGGAGCAGCGGTCGTCCCGTTCATGGTGCTTCTCGCTGGCGGCCTCGGCGCCTATGTGAGCCTCGCGCCCTGGATCTACTCCTGGGCACTGCTGACGCTCACCGTCCACTCGCTCAACATCCTGCTTGTCCGGCATATCTCCAAACGCGACCGCGCGACGCTCGCGACCGCGAGGTGGCGGCGCCTTCTGCTCCTCGGACAGGCCGGCATGGGTGTCTGTTGGGCATTCTTTGCCTTGCAGGGGTGTGACGCCTGCTCGGGCGATACCTTCGTTCTCTTCAAGGGAGCGGTGCTGCTCATCGTCCTGTCCGTCACGGCGATGGCCAACATTCTCCTGAGGGGCGCCGTCGTGTTCGGCTTCCTGCCGACCGTAGCTGCCCTCATCTACACGACCTCCACGACCCGCGCGCCCCTCGAGGCGGGCCTCCTCGGCATGTTCACGATCGCGCTCGTGTTCTTCTTCTTCATCACGCTGCGCCTCTATCAGAACAACCTGAAACTCCTGTCCTTCCAGAGCGAGAAGGACGACCTCATCGCCGAACTCGAGGTGGCGAAATCCCTTTCCGACGAGGCCCGCCGGCGGGCCGAAGAGGCGAACCTCGCCAAATCGCGTTTCCTCGCCTCGATGTCGCATGAGCTTCGCACGCCGCTCAACGCCATCCTCGGCTTTTCCGAGGTCATGGCGACGGAGGTGCTTGGGCCGCTCAACAACCCGCTCTACAAGGAATACTCCGACGACATTCATCGCTCGGGCCAGCATCTCCTCAACCTGATCAACGAGATCCTCGACCTGTCGCGCATCGAGGCCGGCAAGTTCGAACTGCATGAAGAAGCAGTTTCGCTGCTCGACCTCGCCGAAGACTGCATCGGCATGGTGCAGCTGCGCGCCAAGGGCAAGAACATCACCATCGAAGAGCAGTTCGAAGAGAACCTGCCCGATGTGTGGGCCGACGAGAAAGCGATCCGCCAGGTCATCCTGAACCTGTTGTCGAACGCAGTGAAATTTACGCCGCAGGGCGGCGAAATCCTCGTGAAGGCCGGCTGGACGGCAGGGGGCGGCCAATACGTCTCGATCCGCGACAACGGCCCCGGCATCCCCGAAAACGAAATCCCGATCGTGCTCTCGGCCTTCGGACAAGGATCGGTCGCGATCAAGAGCGCAGAACAGGGCACCGGTCTCGGCCTGCCGATCGTTCAGGCGATCCTTGCCAAGCACGGCGGCGAGTTTAAGCTGAAGTCGAAGCTGCGGGAAGGCACCGAGGTGATCGCCATCCTGCCGGCGCGCCGCGTGCTGCAGAGCATTCCGGCCGTCTCTGAAACACGGGCCATCCAGCCGCGCCGGCGCCAGTTCGCCTGAGTTTGCCGGCTATCGCCGGCGTCCCGACGGAGAAGATCAGAAGATGACCGTGTAGGCCACGAAACCCGCGTTCACGAGGATCAGGCAGAAGACCGCGAACGAGCCCAGATCCTTGGCGTTGCGCCCCACCGTCGAGATTTCCGGAGACACCCGGTCGACGAGCTCCTCGATCGCCGTGTTGAGCGCCTCGACCGCAAACAGCAGCAGCATCAGGACGACATAGGTCATGAATTCGCCGAGGCTCGCGCCGACGAGCCAGAACAGGCCGAAGCCGGCGGCGAAGGCGAGGAGTTCATGGCGGAAGGCCGACTCCTCGTAAAGCCTCAGGAAGCCCTGCAGCGAATAGCGTCCCGCCGCAAAGAAATGTGCAACACCCGTCTCCTTGCGGATGGGATCGCTCGTGTCGCCGGCGGAGGCCGCCGTGTGGCGCTTCTCGTCAGCCATCGGTCTGATTGCTCACGCCCGCGCTTTCGAACGTCGCCATGCCGGCATGACAGGCCGCGGCGGCCTTGACGATCCCGGCCGCAAGGGCGGCACCCGAGCCCTCGCCGAGCCGCATGCCGAGCGCCAGAAGCGGCGTCTTGCCGAGCTTTTCGATGGCCTTCAGATGGCCCGGTTCCCCGGACACGTGGCCGATCAGGCAGTGGTCGAGTGCCGAAGGATTGGCAGCCTTGAGGATCGCTGCGGCCGAGGTCGCGACGTAACCGTCGATCAGGACCGGAATACGCTGCACGCGGGCGGCCAGGATGGCGCCGGCCATGGCGGCGATCTCCCGCCCGCCGAGGCGCCGCAGGACCTCGAGCGGATCGTCGAGATGGGCGCGGTGGAACTCGACGGCCGTCTTCACGGCATTGATCTTGCGCTCCAGAAGCTCGCCGTGCGAGCCGGTTCCCGGACCGACCCATTCTTCGGCCGTGCCGCCGTAGAGCGCGAGGTTGATCGCGGCTGCGATCGTCGTGTTCCCGATCCCCATCTCGCCGATGCAGAGAAGATCGGTGCCGCCGGCGATCGCTTCCATGCCGAAGGCCATGGTCGCGGCGCAGTCACGCTCCGAAAGCGCCGCCTCGCAGGTGATGTCCCCGGTCGGGTAGTCGAGCGCGAGGTCGAAGATCTTCAGGCCGAGGTCGAAGGTCGCGCAGATCTGGTTGATCGCGGCCCCGCCGGCCGCGAAATTCTCAACCATCTGCTGGGTGACGGACGGCGGGAACGGCGTGATGCCGTGTTTGGTGACACCGTGGTTGCCGGCGAAGATCGCCACCAGCGGACGATTGACCGCCGGCGGACGGCCGGTCCAGGCGGCGAGCCACATGGCGATCTCCTCGAGCCGGCCGAGCGACCCCGGCGGCTTGGTCAACTGCCGATCCCGGTCACGCGCAGCAATGAGGGAGGCGGTCTCCGGCCCCGGCAAGTCGCGCAGGAGCGCACGGAAATCGTCGAACGGCAGGCCGGTCACAGTCATTGAGGAGGCTTCCTTGTCTTTTTCCGCCAAATCGGCTTTGTGGGTTCCTCTAATACTGAGCGCCGGCCACCGCAACAACCGAAATTACGGCCTATGCTGTCGCGAACGCAACGGAGCACCGGACAACCATGGCTTTGCGCGAATTCCTCAACGATACGGCAAGGGCCGTCGGTTTTTTGAGCCGGATCCCCGTTCCGGCGCGTGTCTTCGAGGGGGCTGACGGAAGGCTCTCGCGGACGGTGCGCGCCTTTGCCGCGGCAGGAGTGGTGATTGCATTGCCTGGTGCCGTGGTGCTCGCGGTCATGCTTGCGGCAGGCGCCGGCCCGTTGCTCGCCGCGGTCTGCGCCATCACGGTGCAGGTGCTGACGATCGGTGCCCTCCACGAGGACGCCCTCGGAGACGCGGCTGACGGCTTCGGCGGTGGACGCGACCGCGAGCACGCGCTTCAGATCATGAAGGACAGCCGCGTCGGCTCCTACGGCGCGGTGGCGCTCGTGCTCATTCTCGGCCTCCGGATCGCCGCGCTTTCCCAGCTCGCGATGGAGACTTCG
>DATGWU010000409.1:0-14975 GCA_035299345.1 Rhizobium sp. | reverse complement strand
CTATGACGATGCCCTTGCCGAACGGCTGGACGAATGGCGCGAGCGCCAGAGCGAATCCGTAGCCGAATATCCCATGGACGAAGCATGAGCGCCCGCACCATCGGCATCATCGGCGGCGGCCAGCTCGGCCGCATGCTCGCGATGGCCGCCTCCCGCCTGAATTTCCGCACGATCATCCTCGAACCACAGGCCGACTGTCCGGCCGCGCAGCTGGCGAACCGCCAGATCACCGCCGCCTATGCCGATCCGGTGGCGCTCGCCGAGCTTGCGGCCGATTGCGACATCGTCACCTACGAATTCGAGAACGTGCCGGTCGAGGCCGCCGAGATGCTCGCGCGCAACGTTCCGGTCTATCCGCCGCCGAAGGCGCTCGAAGTGGCGCAGGACCGGTTGACGGAGAAGCGGTTCCTCAACGGCTGCGGCATTCCGACCGCACGTTTCCATGCGATCGACAATCAGGCGCAGCTCGAGGCGGCGCTTGCCGATTTCGGCGGATGCGGCGTGCTGAAGACCCGCCGCCTCGGCTATGACGGCAAGGGCCAGCGTGTCTTCCGCTCGGCGGAAGAAAGCCCGGCCGGCGCCTTCGAGGCGCTGGGCGGCGTGCCGCTGATCCTCGAAAGCTTCGTTCCCTTCGAGCGCGAAATCTCGATCATCGCCGCCCGCGGGACCGACGGTGACGTCGCCTGCTACGATCCGGCGGAGAACGTCCACCGCGACGGCATTCTCGACACCTCGACGCTGCCCGCCCGCATTTCCGACGCGACGGTAGAAGCCGCCCGCGACGCGGCGAAGAAGCTCCTCGACGCGCTGAACTATGTCGGCGTGGTCGGGATCGAGTTCTTCGTCCTGCCGGACGGCAGCCTCGTCGCCAACGAGATCGCGCCCCGGGTGCACAATTCCGGCCACTGGACCGAGGCGGCCTGCGTCGTCTCGCAGTTCGAGCAGCATATCCGGGCGATCGCCTCGTTGCCGCTCGGCGATCCCCGCCGCCATTCCGACTGCCTGATGACCAACCTGATCGGCGACGACATCGGCAAGGTTCCAGACTGGCTTTCGCGCCCGGACGTGCTCGTCCATCTCTACGGCAAGACCGAGTCGCGCCCCGGCCGGAAGATGGGACACGTCACCGAACTCACGGCAAGACGCCGCTGATAAGGCAGGAAAATCCGGCGCAGAGCGCTGGAAAACCGGTCCAACCGGTTGACACGAAGGGCTTTGTCGCGCTATTGGCCACCAACCCTAAAGGAGCGCGCCCCGCGGCGCGCTTTTGATTGTTGAAGACAACGGGCGAATCGAAAGTTCCCCGGCAACCGTTGCGGATCAGGAAAATGAAGATCAAGAATTCGCTGAAAGCGCTCAAGGCCCGTCATCGCGATAACCGTCTGGTTCGCCGCAAGGGTCGCGTTTACATCATCAACAAGCAGAACCCGCGCTTCAAGGCCCGCCAGGGCTGATCTGCGGGACGCGCCGCCGTCGCACGCCATTGGCCGGATTTTTCCGGAGCGAATGGAGAGAAGCGACAGCCGTGCCCTCTCTTGATTTTGAGTTTGAAACATAGCGCAGGCGGTCTATCATAACCGCATGCGCTATTTTCGTTGCACGTTCATGATTGCGGGCCTCCTTGTCACCTGCGATCCCGCCCTCTCCCAGGACCTCGGCCCCACCTCCACGGAGAACGCGGCGACCGAGGCGCAGACGCTCGGCGACGAATCGGTCAAGGACGTCCAGGCTCTTCTGACGGACCTGAAGAGAGAACGTGACCCGGAAGCGGCAAGCGAAATCGCCGCGGAGATCACCACCCACTGGAACACCTCCGGCAGCCCGACCATCGACCTCCTGATGCAGTGGGCGGCCGAGGCGATCAAGGAGAGGCGCAATCCTGCCGCGCTCGACTTCCTGGATCAGGCGATCACGCTGAGACCGGATTTCGCCGGCGCCTGGAACCAGCGCGCCACGCTGCATTACACGATGAACGACTACGGCAAGGCGATGTCCGACATCGAGCACGTCCTGGCGATCGAACCGCGCCACTTCGGTGCGCTCGCCGGCATGGCGGCGATCCTCGCGGAACGCGGCCGGGAGGAAATGTCGCTGAAGGCGTGGGAACGTTACCTCGAGATCTACCCGGCCGACCGCGAGGCACAGGACCTGGTGACGAAGCTCTCGGAGAAGCTCGCCGGCAGCCGGACGTGAGTGTGCCTCCGTCGATCCACAGCCTCTGACCCGGCCCCGAACTTCCCGAATTCGAATCATGCTCCTTTCCGCCCTCGCCTCCCTTGTCGGCCTCGCATCGCTCTCTGCCGCCGGCACTGCGCTGCGGGCGCGCGCGATCGAACAGAGCGTCCCCAATATCGGCGAGAGGACTGATCTCGGCGGTTTCGCCATCAACGCATTGCACGTCCCGGCCGGGCCGAATCCGGACCTTCCGCCCATCGTCTTCATTCATGGCGCCAGTGGCAATTTGCGCGACCAGGCAACGACGTTCCTGACACCTCTCCGAGACCGCGCCGAATTGCTCTTCGTCGACCGCCCGGGTCACGGCTATTCCGAACGCGGCGGTTCGGAAAACGCCTATCCGGACGGCCAGGCGGCGGCCATCGCGCTGCTCATGGAAAAGCGCGGCATCGAGCGGGCGATCATCGTCGGCCATTCCTTCGGCGGCGCGATCGCGGCGAGCTTCGGCGTTCTGTACCCCGACAAGACCGTGGGCCTGCTGTTCCTTGCGCCAGCGACGCATCCCTGGCCGGGTGGCGTGGACTGGTACTATCGCCTGGCCTCCACGCCGGTCCTCGGCCCCCTTTTCTGTCATACGGTGGCGCTGCATGCCGGCATGGCACGGCTGGAAGCCGCCACCCGGAACGTCTTTCACCCCAATCCATGTCCCGACACCTATGTCGCAGACACCGCCCCCGCTCTCGTTCTGCGCCCCGCCACCTTCCGCGCCAATGCGAAAGATGTCGCCAATCTGCACGGCTATGTGTCGCGGTTCTCGCCCCGCTATCGCGAGATCAAGGCACCGACGGTGATCGTCACGGGTGACAGCGACGACATCGTTCTGGCGCAGATCCATTCTCTCGGGCTAGCCCACGACATCGAGGGATCCGAACTCGTCTGGATCAAGGGCCTCGGCCACAAGCCTGATTATGTCGCGCGCGCTCTCGCAATTTCGGCGATAGAGAAGATTGCGGGCCGCAAACACGACCTGCAGGCCATGGCGCAGAGGCTGGAGCCGGAGCGCTAAAGCGGACGGTGTTGCGCACGGGCTCCCGCCGTGCTTCTGCATGGCCAGCAGACCCACACGAACGTCCTTCAACCACGCATAAAAAAGCCGCCTGGAGGCGGCTTTTCGTTGGGCGTTCGCGGCAGAGGTCGTCAGACGCCGCTCAGACCATCCGATCCGATATAGGCGATCCGCAGCATGTTCGTCGAACCCGGCGTACCGAGCGGAACACCGGCGGAGATGATGACCCGGTCGCCCGGCTTGCCGAAGCCTTCCTGCACGACGATGCGGCAGGCGCGGTTGACCATGTCGTCCAGGTCGGTCGGCTCTTCCGAGACGACGCAATGCAGGCCCCAGACCACCGAGAGACGGCGCGCCGTCTGGATGACCGGCGACAGCGCGATGATCGGCACTTCCGGGCGCTCGCGCGAAGCGCGCAGGCCGGTCGTACCGGAGGAGGTGTAGCAGACGATGGTCGAGAGCTTCAGCGTCTCGGCGATCTGCCGGGCGGCGAGCGAGATGGCATCCGCCCCCGTCGCCTCCGGCTGAGCACGCTGCGCATAGATGATGCCCGGATAATGCGGCTCGCGCTCCACGGTGAAGGCGATCGAAGCCATGGTCGAAACCGCTTCCACCGGATACTGGCCGGATGCCGATTCGGCAGACAGCATGATCGCATCCGCACCTTCGAAGACGGCGGTCGCGACGTCGGAAACTTCCGCGCGAGTCGGCACCGGCGCGGAGATCATCGATTCCAGCATCTGCGTCGCGACGACGACCGGCTTGCCGGCCTTGCGGCAGGCGCGGATCAGCTGCTTCTGCAGGCCGGGAACCGCTTCGAGCGGCATTTCGACGCCGAGGTCGCCACGCGCGACCATCAGCGCGTCGGAGAGCTCGATGATCTCGTCGATGCGCTCGATCGCCTGGGGCTTCTCGATCTTGGACATGAGGCCGACGCGGCCGCGCGCCACCTTGCGCACGTCGGCGAGGTCTTCCGGGCGCTGGATGAAGGAAAGCGCCACCCAGTCCACCTCGCCGGTCGCGAGCACTGCGTCGAGGTCGGCACGGTCCTTGTCGGTGAGCGCACCGACGCCGAGCAGCGTGTCGGGCAGGCTCACGCCCTTGCGGTCGGAGATCTTGGTGCCGGAGACGACCGTCGTGACGATGCTCTTGCCGTCACATTTTTCCGCCCGCAGGTGCAGCTTGCCGTCGTCGATCAGGAGCCGGTGGCCGGGCTTCACCGCTTCCAGGATTTCCGGATGCGGCAGGTAGACACGGGTGTTGTCGCCGGGCTCGTCGCGATCGTCGAGCGTGAAGGTCTGGCCCGGAACGAGCTCGACCGTGGTCGCCGCAAACTTGCCGACGCGGAGCTTCGGACCCTGCAGGTCGGCGAGGATGCCGATCGGCCGGCCGCAGGCCGCCTCGACGCTGCGGATGCGCGCAATCAGCGTGCGCATCACATCGTGGCTGGCATGGCTCATGTTGATGCGGAAGAGATCTGCACCCGCCTCGTGCAGTTTTCGGATCATGGATTCTTCGGAGGATGCGGGTCCGAGGGTGGCGAGGATCTTTACCTTGCGGTTACGCTTCATCAATTCTGGCTTTCTTGCGTGCCGGGCGTATCGGAAAGCTGGACCATCCAGCTGCCCTGGCGGCCGGTGTCATATTCCTTGAAGCCCATCTGCTGATAGCCGCGCGCGTAGCAATCCTGTACGCCGACGATCTTAAATTCGTTCTCGGCGACGCACATCTTGATGTCGCCGGCCCAGCGGCCGCCGCGTGCGGCGTCTTCAGCATAGAGATAGTAATAACGTGACTGGAGCTCGCCCTCGACCAGGGTCGCGCACGTCGCAGCCGGCACTTGCCACCAGCCCTCCGTGATCCACCCCTCCGCGGCGCGGTATCCGATGGCGACACCGACCAGGTTCTGCGTACCGTTGCAAACCCTGAATTCGGCATGTGCTGCACCAACCGTCACCAGGGGAGCAAGGAAAGCTCCGGCAATGATCAGGCACTTCATGTTGCACACGTTTCCGCGCGCGCTCTTGGTCGAATTTCGCTTCGGCACGATTTCCGATCGAACTCCATTCTGGTGCATCGGTTGCTTTCTTGCGATGATGAGGCGGGAATGTCAACTTAAGTCTAATCGATTAAATTTCAGACCTGAAGCATCGACCGCGATCTTGGCACAAACGTGACACATGGGAAAGCTTGCGCTCCGCTTTCCCCCATGTCATCAAACGGCAAAGCCAAACGGGCACCCCCTCATCCATGCAAGACTTCTCTGCATTCGAAATCATACCCGGTCACTATGACAGCGGCATGGTGCTGCTTGCCGACCACGCGATGAACCGGCTCCCCGACGAGTACGACCGGCTCGGCCTGCCCGAGGAAGCCTTCCGCCGCCACATTGCCTACGACATCGGCATCGAGGGCCTGACCCGACGCCTTGCGGAGCGGCTCGGCGTGCCCGCCGTGCTCGGCTGCTTCTCGCGCCTGCTGATCGATCCCAACCGCGGCGAGGACGACCCGACGCTCGTCATGAAGATCTCCGACGGTGCGATCATACCGGGCAATCATCCGATCACCGCGGAGGAATGGCAGGCTCGCATCGAGCGGTTCCACCGGCCGTATCACCGCGCCGTCTCCGAGACGATCGAGGCGGTTGCCGAAAGCTCCGGCAGGGCGCCGCTGGTGCTCTCGCTGCATTCTTTCACGCCGGCCTGGAAGGGCGTTCCCCGCCCCTGGCATGCGGCCGTCCTGTGGGACACCGACGACCGGGCCGTGCGCCCGCTTCTCGCCGGTCTACGGGCCGACGGGGACCTCGTGATCGGCGACAACGAGCCCTACGACGGCGCGCTGAAGGGCGATACGATGTACCGCCACTGCATGACGAAGGGCATACCCCACGCGCTGCTCGAGGTGCGCCAGGACCTGATCGCGGCAGACGCCGGCATCGACGCCTGGGCCGACCGCCTGGCGCCGATCTTCACCGCGCTCAATGCCGATCCGGCGCTGCATGCCTACCGGCGCTTCGCCTCGCGCACCGGCGCCTACGAGACCTGATGAGGAGGAAAACCATGACGGATCTCACACCCGAACAGCAGAGGGATTTCGAGGCGGCAGCCTTCCGCCGGCTGGTCGCCCATCTCAGCAAGCGCACCGACGTGCAGAACATCGACCTCATGAACTTTGCCGGCTTCTGCCGCAACTGCCTCGCCAACTGGTATCACGACGCGGCGCGCGAGGCGGGCACCGACCTCTCCAAGGACGAGGCCCGCGAACACGTCTACGGCATGCCCTACGAGGAGTGGAAGGCGCTTCACCAGAGTGAGGCGAGCGAGGAACAGAAGGCGGCGTTCGAGCGCAACAGACCGAAGGAATGAGGGCACAGCCGTCGAACCGGTCTTGACGCGGGCCGCACTTCGCGGCAGGTCAGCACCCATCCGAATTCGTTTCCAGAGATACAGGAGAATTTCATGTCTGATGCCCACGGCGTCGCCCGCGACCAGCTTCGCGCCTTTGTCGAAAGGATCGAGCGGCTGGAAGAAGAGAAGAAGACCATCGCCGACGACATCAAGGATGTCTACGGCGAAGCCAAGGGCACGGGCTTCGACACCAAGATCCTGAAGAAGGTCATCGCGCTGCGCAAGAAGGACGAGCAGGAACGGATGGAAGAGGACCTGATCCTCGACACCTACCTGCATGCGCTCGGCATGATCGAGAGCCCGCCGGACGCGCAGTAAACGCAGGCTTCACGGCCCTGAACGAAAAACCCGCCGGGATGCCGGCGGGTTTTTTGTTGGAAATCATATTCCTGTCGAGCGTTCCGGGTCGATCAGGGGGTCACCGGACCGAAGCGGCCGGAATCGACCGGCTGGGCATCGCCCTTGAAGCCGACGGGGTAGATCTTCGCCGGCTCGGCGCTGAGCGCGCGGCTGACGACCCGCGGCGCCTTGACCGGCTTCGCCACGGTTTCGAACTTGTTCTGACTGATCGCCCACTGCGACAGCATCGTCTGGGTGAGTGCCGTACCGCCGGTCATCGCGACGCGCGCGGCCTCGGCATCGGCGCGACTCGGACGCCCGCCCTTGGCCGGCAGGCCGGCTTCGATGCCGGACGTTGTCGGCTTCTTCGCTGCCGGAGCGTCGAAGACGTCGCCGAAATCGACGGCCCGGGACGAAGGCTCGGCCTGCGGATGAAGGGCGGCGACCTCGACCGGTGCTTCCTTCGTCTCCGCGGCGGCCGCGTCGGTCCGACGGCTTTCCTCGAGCGCCGCGGCGGCTTCAGGCGACAGGATCGCCTGTTCGACCTCGTCGGCTTCCGCCTCTTCCTGGCCGTCGGCCTGCGCGAGCAGAGCCTCGGCGACGGCCGGACGGCCGATCGGAACGGGGACGGCAAATTCTTCGCCCTGGTCGCCGGCCTGCGCGGGATCGACCGACGCCGTCAGGATCTCGCCCTCGGCGTCGCCCTTCATGCCGCGCTGGCCGAGAAGGGTCGGAACCGGGATCTTGTAGGTCTCGAGATCGGCGAAGTTCTCGCTGCCCTGCGGCGTGGCGGAAGCCACCTGTGACAGCGCCTCTTCAGCCGGATTGCGGGCGGGAGAATATAGGGCGACGGCAAGGCTGGTATCGCCGGTCTGCGGCCGGAGCGAGGGACGCGACAGCGGCACCGGAGCGTTGTCGACCGATGTCGTCGGCGCAGCCTCGGCGGGCGCGGCCTCGACGACGGGCGCAGCCGCGGTTTCCACGCCTGGAGGCGGTGCTGCCGAGGCCATCATGACAGGCGGCGAATTCGTCAGGACAGGTTGCTGCCGGGTGGCCGGGCGCTCGCTCGGCACGACGACATCTTCTTCCTCGTCCTCGTCGCCGGTTCCGAACAGGAAGGCGAGAAGGTTCTTGCGCTTGCCCGGCGTCTTGTTGTCGGCAACGATGATATCATTGGAACCGAGCCGCTGCTTGTACTCGGCCATCGCCTGCTGGTAGCCGGGCAGAGGCCTGCCGTCGCTCGGAAGATGCAGTGTCTTGCCGTTCGGGAAAAGCCGGACGAGCTCGTTGCGCGACATGCGCGGCCAGGAGCGAACACCGGCGACGTCCATGTGGACGAAGGGAGAGCCGGAATTCGGATAGTAGCCGACGCCGCCGGCCTGCATTTTCATGCCGACCTCGCGCAAGGTCTTCAGCGAGACGCCCGGGATATAGAAGTCCATCGCCGTGCCGCGCATGTGCTGGCTTTCCTTGGCGACGCCCTTGGAACGCTTGCGCAGCATCGAGTTCGTCTCGGGCGAGCGATAGCCGGACACGACGTTGATGTAGCCGCTGGCGCCCGCCTGCCGGTAGACCTGCCAGACGAGGTCGAACAGCCGCGGGTTCATCTTCGTCGGCTCGTTGCGACGCCAGTCACGGAGAATGTAGTTGAGCTGCTTCAGACCGCTCGCATCGTAGCGGCCGTTGCGCTTGAAGGTGATCGATGCCTTTTCGCCCGTATGGACGAAATGAATCTTCAACGTGCGGGTTTCTGCTGCCGCGTCGGAAGCCGAAACGGCAAATGCGGCAAGCGAAAGAGCGGCGAACACGAAGGCCAGGAAGAGATGCCTGACGGCAGAAATCGCGTTTGCAGCTTTTCCATTGCGCCCGGCACAGCCGAAAGGCGCGATCGTTGCATCCGTAATCTGCAATTCAATCCCCGTCCGAAAGACTGCGTCCCACGCTATCCAGATGAATGCCAAATGCGGTAACACCATGGCAAAACTGCCACAGATTTGCACTCAATCCATATATAGTGAACGCTTGCCTAACAAGTGATTTACTGCTGGTAACGGAATATATTTACCCGAGCGTTAACAGGGCTGCATTGACCTTGCTCAAGCTGCATCCTTCTGCGGGTTGTCCGGATCGATTCCGTAGTCCTTGAGCTTGCGATAGAGCGTCGAGCGCCCGATTCCGAGCTTCCTCGCGACCTGGCTCATCTGGCCACGGTAGAATTTGAGGGCGAAACGAATCAGTTCCTCTTCGACCTCGGCAAGCTTGCGGACATTACCGCTCTCGTCCGTACTGACGATCACATTCGCCCTCGCTGCCATATTTGCCGCGGCGGCGGCCAGCGCGGTTGACGGTGCGTGCCCTGATTCGGCCACGAACGGGGAACCTGATATCGTGCCTGCCGGCTCGCTTGCGGCGGGTGGCGCGGTGCGCGCAAGCGAGGTCGCAAACGGCCCGCCGCGCCCCGGAAGCTGCGCGGCCACCTGCGGGAAATCCCGCTCGGTCAGTTCGCTGCCCTCGGCGAGGACCACCGCGCGGAATACGGCGTTTTCGAGCTGACGGACATTGCCCGGCCAGTCGTAGGCGGTCAGCAGCGCGAGCGCGCCGGAGCCGAGGCTCAAAGGCCGCTGGAGACGCTGCTCGGCGGAAAACCGTTCGGCGAAGGCACGTGCCAGGTGGACGATGTCCTCCTTCCGGCGGCGCAGTGCCGGGACAGTGATCGGGAAGACGCTGAGGCGGTAGTAGAGATCCTCGCGGAAGCGGCTCGCCTTGACCTCCTCGATGAGGTCCTTGCTGGTCGAGGCGATGATCCGCACGTCGACCTTGTGGGGATTGCGGCCGCCGGCGGCAACGATCTCGCCTTTCTGAACGGCCTCGAGGAGCTTCGCCTGGGCGTGCAACGGAAGGTCGCCGATCTCCTCGATGAACAGGGTGCCGCCGTCGGCCTCCTTGAACTGGCCGACGAGACCCTCCTCGGCTCCATCCTCGTCGGAACGCCCGAACAGCACGGCTTCGATGGTCACGTGCGGGATCGCCGCACAATTGACGGCGACGAACGGCCGGCCGGACCTTTCGCTTGCGGAATGGATGGCGCGGGCGAGCATCTCCTTGCCGACGCCGGCCTCGCCTTCAACCATGATCGGGAGGTGCGACTGGACCGCGCGACGCCCGAGTTCGAGCACGCGCGCCATGCCGGCGCTCGCCGCGGTGATGTCGCTGAAGGAGACCGAGGCAGAACGTCCGCGCTTGAGCGGGCGGCCGGAGACATCACTCTCATGCAGTTTCAGGGCATTGGACACGGCTGTGGCGATCCGTTCGAGAGAGGTCGGCTTGACCACGAAGTCGAATGCGCCGGCGCGCATCGCCTCTACCGCCAGATCGGTGCCGCTTTCGGCCGTCTGGACGATGACCGGCACGTCGGAGCGCAGGCGGTCGAGGAAGGACAGGACCGAGAGGCCGTTACCTTCTCCCGACTTGAGGTCGAGCAGCACGGCATCGATCTCGCCGCGCATTTTTCTGAGGACTTCGAGGCCCGCCTGATCGTTTTCGGCCACGTGCACGGCATGGCCGCGGCTTTCGATCACGGCCTTCAGCGAGCGACGCTCCTGCGGGTCGTCGTCAATAACGAGAATGTGTGCAGTCACTTTTCGAGCTCCCCGGAATCATTCCGACGCATCATGCGTTTGTGAACCTTCGAGCCCCGAGGCTGCCGGAGAGGCTTGAAAATCCGGTTTTCAAAAACATTCGCATCTTAGCGAATCGCGTTTTTGCACAGGTTGCGCCGTGAAACCGGGCCGGAGGCATGCCTTCTGCGGGCAAATTTCCGTCGCGATGTACGGTTTTCATCGGGCGCCGACTGCTCTAAACCTGACCGCCAATCGCCTTTGAAACGGAAGGACTGCCTCATGCGCCCACACCGGACCCCCGCCATCGTGCTCGCCGCCGAACCCGCCGTGGCTGCCGAGAGCGCGCCCGCACTCGGAACGCTGCCGGTCTGGAAGCTCGAGGATCTCTATCCGTCGTCGACCTCCGCGGAATTCACGCGCGACCTCGAAAAGGCGGAGAAGGACACGCTCGCCTTCGAGGCGAAATGGAAGGGCAAGCTCGCAGATGCGGCCGCCGCCACCGGCGAGCAGGGGATCGGCGCCGCGCTTCGCGAATACGAGGCGCTCGACGACCTGCTCGGCCGGCTCGCCTCCTATGCCGGCCTCACCTACTACTCGGACATGACGAACACCGCGAACGGCAAGTTCTTCGGTGACGTTCAGGCGAAGCTGACCGATCTTTCGGGACATCTCCTCTTCTTCACGCTCGAACTCAATCGCATCGATGACGCGGTCATGAACGCCTGCATGGACCGGGACCCGGTCGCCGGACATTACCGGCCGTGGATCATCGACCTGCGCAAGGACAAGCCCTTCCAGCTCGATGACCGGATCGAACAGCTCTTCCTCGAAAAGTCGATGACGGGCGCCGGCGCCTTCAACCGGCTCTTCGACGAGACGCTGGCGAGCCTCCGCTTCACCATCGACGGCGAAGCGCTGCCGCTCGAAGCGACGCTGAACCTTCTGCAGGATGCCGATCCGGAACGCCGCAGGGTAGCGGCGCTGGCGCTCTCGGCGACCTTCAAGGAGAACATCCGCATCTTCGTTCTGGTGACGAACACGCTCGCCAAGGACAAGGACATTTCCGACCGCTGGCGCGGCTTCGAGGACATCGCGGACAGCCGTCATCTTTCCAACCGCGTCGAGCGGGACGTGGTCGATGCGCTGGCAAGCGCGGTCAAGGCCGCCTACCCGCGGCTCTCGCACCGCTACTACGCGATGAAGGCGAGGTGGCTCGGCATGGATACGCTCAATTACTGGGACCGCAACGCACCGCTTCCGGAAAGCTCCGACCGCGTGATCCCCTGGGACGAGGCGAAGGAGACCGTGCTTTCCGCCTATGGCCGGTTCGCGCCGGAAATGGCGGCGATCGCCGGCCGTTTCTTCGACGGCGGCTGGATCGATGCACCGGCGCGTCCCGGCAAGGCGCCGGGCGCCTTCGCCCACCCGACGGTGCCTTCGGCCCACCCCTATGTCCTGGTCAACTATCTCGGCAAGCCGCGGGACGTCATGACGCTCGCCCACGAACTCGGCCACGGCGTGCACCAGGTGCTGGCCGGCGCGCAGGGCGCGCTGATGTGCCAGACGCCGCTGACGCTCGCCGAGACGGCCTCGGTCTTCGGGGAAATGCTGACCTTCCGCGCCCTTCTCGACCAGACGAAGGACAGGCGCGAGCGCAAGGCGATGCTGGCGCAGAAGGTCGAGGACATGATCAACACGGTCGTCCGCCAGATCGCCTTCTACGAATTCGAGCGCAAAGTGCACACCGCCCGCAAGGAGGGCGAACTGACGGCCGAGACCATCGGCGAACTCTGGCTGTCGGTACAGGCCGAAAGCCTCGGGCCGGCGATCGGTATCTCGGAAGGCTACGAGACCTGGTGGGCCTATATCCCCCACTTCATCCATTCGCCCTTCTATGTCTACGCCTATGCCTTCGGCGACTGCCTGGTGAACTCTCTCTATGCCGTCTACCGGCAGGCGGAAGCGGGCTTCCAGGACAAGTATTTCGAGCTCCTGAAGGCCGGCGGCACCAAGCACCATTCCGAACTCCTGAAGCCTTTCGGCCTTGACGCCACCGATCCGTCCTTCTGGGCCAAGGGCCTGTCGATGATCGAAAGCCTCATCGACGAACTGGAAGCGCTCGACGACACTCCATGACGACGCCCGCCGCATCGCCGGCCGAGGCTGGCCGTTATGTCCTCTTCCGCGACGACACGCGCGGCGAATGCACGGTCTTTGCCGCGCCGTCGGAAGTGATCGTCGCCCACGACGCCGACCACTTCTTCCCCGCACTTGCGCGCCTCGACGAGGCACACCGCGCGGGCAAGTGGCTCGCCGGCTTCTTCTCCTACGAGGCGGGATACCTCTTCGAGAAGAAGCTCGCGCCGCGCGCCGCCGAGAATCGCGAGACGCCGCTCGTCTGCTTCGGCGTCTTCGATGCGCCGGCCGGCGACGATCACCCTCTCGCGGCGCCCCGGCAGCGGAAGGAGAATGCACCCTTCATCACCGAGCCGCACGCGGCCTGGGACTTTCCCGCCTATCAGCGCCGCTTCGACCGGCTGCACCGGCACCTGCGTGAGGGCGACTGCTACCAGGCGAACCTGACCATGCCGATCCGCGCCCGCTGGGACGGCGATCCGCTCGCCGCCTTCTGGTCGCTGATCGAGCGCCAGCCCGTGCGCTACGGCGCGCTCGTCGATCTCGAGGGACCGGTCATCCTGTCGCGCTCGCCGGAACTCTTCTTCGCCGTGGACAAGGACGGCTTCATCGAAACCCATCCGATGAAGGGCACGGCCGCCCGCGGGAAGACGCCGGCCGAGGATCGCGAGATCATTGCCGCCATGCTCGCCGACGAGAAAACGCAAGCCGAAAACCGGATGATCGTCGATCTGCTGCGCAACGACATTTCCCGCATCAGCGAGGTCGGAACGCTCTCCGTGCCGAAGCTCTTCGAGATCGAGACCTACCCGACGCTGCACCAGATGGTGAGCCATGTCCGCGCGAAGCTCTCGCCCGGCATCACCATTGCCGATATCTTCGCAGCACTCTTTCCCTGCGGCTCGATCACCGGCGCGCCGAAGATGCGCGCCATGGAAATCCTGCACGACCTGGAAGTCGGGCCGCGGGACGTCTATTGCGGCGCGATCGGCTACATCGACCCGACGGGGCCGATGCGTTTTTCGGTTGCCATCCGCACGCTTTCGCTTTTCAAGAATGGAGAGGCCGTCTTCAATGTCGGCGGCGGCATCGTCTTCGATTCGAACGCCGGGGCGGAATACGAGGAATGCCTGCTGAAGGCGCGATTCGCGGTAGGAGACCAATGGATTTCTCGCTGATCGAAACCATGCGGTGGCAGCCGGGCGAAGGCTTTCGGCGGCTCGACCAGCACCTGCGGCGGCTGGCGCGCTCCGCCGACGCGCTCGGATTTCGCCAGCCGCAGAATGCCGAGGCCAAGCTCAAGGCATTGAAGACCGGCGACGCGCCGCTGCGCGTCCGGCTCACCATGAACTTCCGCGGACAGGTCGAAGTGACGGCGACACCCTTCGAGCCGCAGGCGCCCGACACGGTGTGGAAGGTACGTATCGCCAGGACCCGGATGGATTCCGAGGATGCCCTTTTCCGCCACAAGACGACGCGCCGGGAACCCTACGAGGCCGCGAGAGCCGAGTTCACGCCCGAAGAGGCCGACGAGGTACTGCTCCTCAACCAGCGCGGCGAGGTCTGCGAAGGCACGATCACCAATGTCTTCGTCGAGGATATCGGCGGGCAATTCATCACGCCGCCGCTGTTGAGCGGGCTGCTGCCGGGCATCCTCCGGGCCGAACTGATCCGCGAACGCAGAGCTCGCAGCGCGGTGCTGCGGCCGCAGGATCTCAAGGACCAGCCGTTCTTCGTCGGCAATTCCCTGCGGGGCCTGATCCGGGCCGAACTGATCGAAAGCGACATCTGAATGCTGATACTCTCCCTCACCTACAAGAAAAGCCTCGAAGAAGCCGACCGCTTCATGGACCAGCATCTCGCCTGGCTCCAGCAGGGCTACGAGCGCGGCTGGTTTCTCGCCTCCGGGCGCAAGGTGCCGAGGACGGGCGGCGTCATTCTCGCCACCGGCGACCGCACCGAGCTCGAGGCCTTTGCCGCCACCGATCCCTTCGTGGTCAACGGCATCGCCGATTGCGAGGTCACCGAAACGCTGCTGACGACCGCAGCGCCCGGCTACGAAATCCTGAAATCCTGAGGGAGTTGCGGCCATGGAGGTGACCACCACGACATCCGCCAGGCCGCTCCGCACTCCCTATGACGGCTCGTCGACACCCTTCACCATCGGCCTGCGCCCGCTCGACCTCCTCCGCTGGACCGAGCCGGACGAACAGCTCACAGGCGAGCTTGCCG
>DATGWU010000408.1:0-7549 GCA_035299345.1 Rhizobium sp. | reverse complement strand
GCTCCTCAACGAGCACCTGCCGTTCAAGTCGTTCTTCCGCGCGATCGTGCTGCTCCCTTGGGTGGTGCCGACGGTGCTGTCGGCGCTGGCGTTCTGGTGGATCTACGATTCCCAGTTTTCGATCATCTCCTGGTCGCTCATCAAGCTCGGTCTGATCGACCAGCCGATCAACTTCCTCGGCGATCCCACCAATGCGCGGATTTCCGTCATCGCCGCCAATGTCTGGCGCGGCATCCCCTTCGTCGCGATTTCGCTGCTTGCCGGCCTGCAGACGATCCCGGCCTCCCTGCAGGAGGCTGCCTCGCTTGACGGCGCCAGCAGCTTGCAGCGTTTCCGGTACGTGACGCTGCCGATGCTGACGCCGATCATTGCCGTCGTCATGACGTTCTCGGTGCTCTTCACCTTCACCGATTTCCAGCTGATCTACGTGCTGACGAAGGGCGGACCGGTCAATGCCACGCATCTGATGGCGACACTTTCCTTCCAGCGCGCGATCCCCGGCGGGCAACTGGGCGAGGGGGCGGCGATCGCCGTCGCCATGATCCCGTTCCTGCTTGCAGCCATCATGTTCTCCTTCTTCGGGCTGCAGCGTCGCAAGTGGCAGCAGGGCGGAGGTGACTAACCATGGAGCCGACCGTGAACACCAAGGTCCGCGTCCACGACGCCGTTCTCACTGACGAGAGCCAGGGCATGTCCTATCTCAGCAGTCTGCCGCGGCGGGCGATGACGATCTACCTGCCGCTCGCCGTCTTCGTCTTCGTGCTGCTCTTTCCCTTCTACTGGATGGCGATCACGGCGGTGAAGCCGAATTCCCAGCTGACGGATTACAACAATTACAGCCCCTTCTGGGTGGTCGGTGCGACCCTCGATCACATCAAGTACCTGCTCTTCGAAACCTCCTATCCGGGATGGCTCTGGAACACGATGCTGGTGGCGGTTGCCTCGACAGCGCTGTCGCTGTTCGCCGCGGTTCTCGGCGCCTACGCGATCGAGCGCATTCGCTTCACCGGCTCGCGCTCGGTCGGCCTGATGATCTTCCTCGCCTATCTCGTTCCGCCGTCGATCCTCTTCATTCCGCTTGCCTTCATCGTCTTCAAGATCGGCATCTACGACACGCGCATGGCGCTGATCTTCACCTATCTGACCTTCCTCATTCCCTTCTGCACCTGGCTGCTGATGGGCTACTTCCGCTCGATCCCTTTCGAGCTCGAGGAGAGCGCACTGGTCGACGGGGCGAGCCGTCTGCAGATCCTCACGAAGATCATCCTGCCGCTCGCGGTGCCGGGGCTGATCTCGGCCGGCATCTTCGCCTTTACGCTGTCGTGGAACGAGTTCATCTACGCACTCACCTTCATCCAGTCCTCCGAGAACAAGACGCTGCCGGTCGGTGTGCTAACCGAACTGGTGCGCGGCGATATCTTCGAATGGGGATCGCTGATGGCAGGCGCGCTCTTCGGCTCGCTGCCGGTGGTCATCCTCTATTCCTTCTTCGTCGACTACTACGTGTCGTCGATGACCGGTGCGGTGAAGGAATGATGGCTGAACCGGTCTCAGGCGCGCTTTGCGCGTGGCTTCTTTCCGTCGTTCGCGGTGTCGACGGCGGCGAATTGCGCAGCCGACGCCGGGCGTCCGATATGGTACCCCTGGATACTGGCGATGCCGAGGTCCCGTGCCAGCGTGCCCTGTTCCTCGGTTTCGACGCCCTCGATCAGGATGCCCGATCCGCGATTACGGATGAGGGTCACCATGTCTTCGAGCATTGCCCGGCCGTCGGTGGTATCCGCCGCATGGAGGAAGGAACGGTCGATCTTGACGGTGTGGAAGTCCACGGCGCGAAGCCAGGAGAGCCCTGCATGTCCCGTGCCGAAATCGTCCAGCCAGAGCCTGACGCCGAGGGCCTTGAGTTCGGAAATGCTGGCGGTGACATAGGAGTGCAGTTCCATCGCCAGTCCTTCGGTGATCTCGAGGGCGAGGCGATTGCCAGCGACGCCGCTGCGGGAGAGGATTTCGGCGACGGAGGCGGCGAAGCCCGGCGCCCGCAACTGGACCGGCGAGACGTTGACACTCACCAGTTCAACCTTGTTCGGCGCCAGCATTTCCTCGCAGGCCGTGCGGATCGCCCATAGGCCGAGATCGTGTATCGCTCCCGTCCGCTCCGCGATCGGAATGAAGGAGCTCGGCAGGATCGGCGTGCCGTTCAGCCCGTTGAGCCGCATCAGTGCCTCGGCGGCTACCATGCTGCCGGTGTCGGCGTCCCTGATCGGCTGATAGACCAGCGAGACGAGATTGCGGCCGATGGCGATGTTCAGGAGAGCGGAGATGCCTTCGCTTTCGTCGCTGATCAACGGGTCGTTAGGGTCGAAGATCTTCGCGCAGTGTCGCCCACTCGCCTTGGCCCCGTAAAGCGCGCGGTCCGCTTCCCGAACCAGCATCTCCAGTTTCGTTGCGATGGTCTTCCCGGTGAAGGTCGCACCGACGCTCGCGGTGACGACTTCGATGCCGTCCGGCCGCTGGTCGTGCTCGATCGCGAGTTGCTCCACTGTGTGGCAGATCGCAGTCGAGAGCTCCTCGACATGAACCACGTTGTCCGTGCGCAGGATGGCAATGAACTCCTCGCCGCCATATCTTCCGACGGTACCGCCGAACGGCTCGACCAGGCCGCGGAGGGCGTCCGCCACCAGACAGAGACTGCGGTCGCCGTTCTGGTGCCCGTAGCGGTCGTTGTAGAGTTTGAAGAAGTCGACGTCGATCAGGAGAACGGCGAAGTCGTCACCGTAAACCCGCCACATGTTCCAGTGCTTGCGCAACTGCAGGTCGACGGCGCGCCGATTGTCGAGTCCGGTGAGCGGATCGGTGTAGGAGAGCTTCAGCAGTGCCTCGCCACGCTCCGCAGCCGACTTGTGCTGGATGCGCGCTTCGAGCGCGTTGACGAAGACGTTGTAGCGCTCCTGGTTGAGCTTCCAGTTCACATAGGACGTGAAGACGAAGCAGGAGACGTAGAAGAGCGCAAACGCAAACGCATAGGCGCCCTCGGGCCGAAAGCTCGCGAGCGACGCGAGGAAGGCGAGGAGGATGGCACCGGAGGCTGCCAGAGACAGGCTGAAGCGGAAGCTGAAGAAGAGGTTCTCGCCCATCATGAAGATCGCGCCGAAGATCATGTAATAGGAGATCGCTTCGGTATGAGCGGTCATGAGGGCCGGATACATCCAGCCGATGTATCCGAGCACAACCGCGGAGGCGCAGGTGCGATCGAGCCACTCGGTTGCGACATTCAGCAGCCGCTGCACCTCGAAGAGCGCCAGCGCGCCGACACCGATCGCGATGCGCGCGGCAATCGTGTACTCGGCGACATCGGGGATCAGGATGATGTCCGGGATGGCGAAGATGAGATAGACGATGACCGCCACCCAGAAACCCTGTCTGACGGCGGTTCTGCGGCCTTCCTCGTCCTGCCTGCGGTAGAGTTGACGCAGTTCCGCCTCGGACGGCAGGCTCGGGGTCTCATGCCGGTCTTCGTCGATACCACCAGTCCAGGTGTGCCTCATGCCCCTTCTCACAGTCTCCTGCCGCTCGGCAGATCATGACCGCGCAGCTGCGCATAATCGCGTGCAAGATGTTTTAATCACATTCTAATGCAAGGTGACAGGCCATCTTCTCCAAGTCATCACTACAGAGTAAAAGGCGTTCGTGAAGATTGAGTTAAATTGAATTCTTGTACCAAAATGCTACATCTCTTTGCCTTGCCTTTTTATGATTTCTCGCACTGTACAAGTTGTAGCAAATCAGGCCATTCTCCCGCACGTAGTTAAGCCTTTGTTAAGGAGTGGAGCCTGTATGAGTCAGTTGAAAGTAGTGTTCGACGGCGAAAGCCTTATCACACCCGACGCGATGGCTGGAGGAACAGCGGCGGGAGACTATGAGCACTTCGACGAACAACTCGTGACCGGTCGCGGCGAGATCGCTGTGATGCTGGAGCTTGCAAGGCAGCGCTCCGAGAGGGCAGACGATCCGCGCGCCGTCATCGACTACGTTGCAGGCGCGCTTCACGATATTCGTTCCCGGCTCCATCCGACCGTCTGGAAGGCGCTCGTGCCGGTGGTGCAGCGCCACCCGGTGTCGGCGTTCTTCCTCGAGGACCCGTTCACCCGCTGGTCTTTCGAGAAGCCGCGCGGATATTCCGGCGACGCGCACCTTCTGGATTTCATCTACGGTCATCCGGATGCCGAAGCCGAGATCGCCGCGGCAACGCCGACCGGCAAGGCCCTCTATGACTATACGAAGGACGCCTCGTCGTCGGTTGCCGTCCGCGAGCGTCGCGATCTGCTGACAAAATATGTCGATCAGGTCGCCGATGCGCGGGGACCTGAAACGGAGATCCTGACCATCGCCTCAGGGCATCTGAGGGAAGCGGATCGGTCCGTCGCGCTGCGCGAGCAGCGGCTGAAGCGCTGGATCGCTCTCGACCAGGACCCGCTCAGCGTCGGATCCGTCGCCCGCGATTTCCAGGGAACCCCTGTCGAGGCCGTCAACGGCTCCGTTCGCAGCATTCTGAACGGCAAGCAAAAGCTCGGCAAGTTCGACTTCGTCTATGCCGCCGGTCTCTACGACTATCTCGCCGACAACGTCGCGGTGAAGCTGACGCAGAAATGCCTCGAGATGCTGAAGCCCGGCGGTCTCTTCCTGTTTGCCAATTTCGCGGAGGGCATCCGCGTCGAAGGCTACATGGAAACCTTCATGAACTGGGAACTCCTCTGGCGTAACGAGGCGGACATGTGGCGCATCGTCAACGCAAGCATCGACCGTAACACTGTCGAGCCGCAGGTCTGGTTCGGCGAGAACCGCAACATCGTCTACGGCACGCTGCAGCTCCGCACCTGAGGACGTCCGAAACCCCGGCGCGAGAGCTCCGGGGTTTCGACGCCATAAGCCAGAGCCCGAGCTAGAAGTCCGCGACCCTACCCCACGAGCTCGTTCCGAACCGGTCGGGATGATAGGGTTTCGGGTCGACGATCGGTTCGTCGCCGGTCATAATGTCGGCAATCAGATGGCCAGCGCCGGGGCCGATCCCGAAGCCATGGCCGCTGAAGCCAGCCGCAAGGACGAAACCGGGAAGGCCCGTGACTTCGCCGATCGCGGGCACGCCATCCGGTGTACTGTCGATGTAGCCCGCCCAGGCTGCCGTAACGGGGCGGCCTTCGAGAGCCGGCAGCAACTCGATCGCCCGCTTGTGCGTGAGGCGGATCGTACCCTCGTCAACGGCGGGGTCGAGGATGCGCATCCTTTCCATCGGCGTCGGCCGGTCGAGACGCCAGCGTGCGAGGCTTTCATGACCTGACCGGATGCCCTCCAGCCCTCCGGGAGCGACGCTCTTCCACCGCCGCAGGAACATCGGCAGAAATTGCGGTGCGAAAAGAAGCTGCTGAGCGGTAGGGTCGACCCGGCCGCGGCCGCTGATCGCAAGCGTATGGCCGCCGTCGCCGCGGCGGGTGACGGAGATCGCGGCCGTGTGCAGGGCGTCCGGTATCGCGCCCGCGCCGGGGCCAACCGCGAGGATCGACGAACGGATCGATGCCTGCGGAAAACGGATCCCGAGCTGGCGGCAGAAGGCCGATGCCCACGCGCCGCCGGCAAGAACGGCAAGCTTGGTGCGGATCGTCCCGCGTTCGGTAACGACGGCGCTCAACCGGCCGCCTTCCGTTTCGATGCCGCGCGCGGCGCAGGACTGGTGCACCGTGCCGCCGAGCCTCAGGATTGCGCGGGCGACGGCCGGTGCGGCGCTCGCCGGATTGGCGATGCCGTCGCTCGGCGAGAAAACGCCGCCTTTCCAGATCCTTCCGGTCGCTCCCGCCCTGGCCGTCGCGGCGGCCTCATCGAGCATGTGGGTGGTGACGCCGACGGTGCGGGCGAAGTCGCGCCAGCGTGCCCAGCCCGAGAGCTCCTCCTCGCTGTTGCTGAGATAGAGAAGGCCGCAGCGGCGGAAGCCGGTGTCCTCGCCGGTCTCGGCAGCAAACTGCTCCCAAAGATCGAGGCTTTTCGTCGCCATCGGCAGCTCGCGGGCGTCGCGGTTCTGCTGGCGGCACCACCCCCAGTTTCGGCTCGATTGCTCGGCGCCGACACGCCCCTTCTCAAGGAGAGCAACCTTCAATCCGCGTTTGGCAAGATGATAGGCCGCAAAAGCGCCGACGACCCCGGCACCGATCACCACCGCATCGGCAGCTTCCGGCAGGTCTGGCGTCGTCTCGATCAGCATCAGGGGCGCGGGCATGAACATCTCTCCTTTTGCTTGCGAGAATAGCGCCGAAATTCCGGAGCCGTTGCCGCATGTCGGCGGTCCACAGCAGAAGATGCCGTTCTTTGACGGGCCGGCGGATCATTGTGCCTCGGGCGGCTGCGCCAAACGGAATAGACGCGCCAAGACAAAGTGTTAATGTGGTTTCGAGGATGTCGCAGCATAAAATGCTAACGTCCCAAAGGACCCATACGCCGGAGGAAGTGCCATGAAACTCGATCGTATCGACATCAAGATTCTTCACGAGCTGCAGAAGAACGGTCGCATCACCAATGTCGAGCTGGCCGAACTCGTCCACCTCTCACCAAGCCCGTGCCTCATGCGGGTGAAAAAGCTGCAGCAGGAAGGCTATATCGAGGGTTATTCAGCCCAGATCAATCTTGCAAAGCTCGGTCAGACCCTGACCGTCTTCACCGAGATCACGCTGAAGAACCATCGCCAGATCGACTTCGCCCGCTTCCTCGCGGCTGCAGAGAAGGTCGATCAGATCATCGAGTGCCATCTGGTGTCCGGCGGCTACGACTATCTCCTGAAATTCGTGACGGCAGGCATCGGTGAATACCAGACGATCATGGAACGGCTGACCGATCTCGATATCGGTATCGACAAGTACTTCAGCTTCGTCGTCTTGAAGTCGCCGATCGTCAAGGCGCATCTGCCGCTGACGAGCCTCTTTCCCGTTTGACACCCAAGGGCCGGTCGGCCCTGGACAGCCGCGCCATCAGGCGTGGCTGTAGGCCCTGACCTGCTCCGGGTCGAGATTGAGGTTGTCGAGCCAGGTCGGATCGAGTTTCGGCACCGACGAGAACAGCAGGCTGGAATAGGGATGGGTCGGCGCCTTGGCCTGCGCGGGGGTCAATTCCTCGACCTTCTTGCCGTCATACATCACGACGATCCTGTCGCAGATCGCCTCGACGACGGAAAGGTCGTGGCTGATGAAGACGTAGGAGAGCGACAATTCCCTCTGCAACTCCTTCAGGAGGTCGATGATCGCGGCGGCGACCACAGTGTCGAGTGCCGAGGTGATCTCGTCGCAGAGGATGAGCTTCGGCTCGGCAGCGAGGGCGCGCGCGAAGTTGACGCGCTGCTTCTGCCCGCCCGAAAGCTCGGCTGGCCGGCGATGGCGCAGGGTCTTAGGCAGGTGCACCATGTCGAGTAGTTCCTCGATCCGCGCGTCGCGAGCCTTGCCCTTCATGCCGTGGTAGAAGGTCAGCGGGCGCCCGAGGATGTCCTCGATCGACTTCGCCGGATTGAGCGCGG
>DATGWU010000407.1:0-1571 GCA_035299345.1 Rhizobium sp. | reverse complement strand
GTCGGCGTCACCGATGACCTCACCGGCCGCTACAGTGCGGTCGAGCTCGTACGCCTTGCCTCGGCTGCCGTCGGCGGCAAGGGCGGCGGCGGCCGGGCGGACATGGCTCAGGCCGGTGGTCCGGACGGGGAGAAGGCGGATGCGGCGATTGCGGCCGTCGAAAAGGCGCTCGCCGCCTAGGACGGCGGCGCGGCGGGTCTATCGGGCGGCATTTTCGAAATCTTCACGCTTGCCGTCTAATGCGGTCGTGACGATTTGAGGATGCCGTGGCCAGTCTCTTTCACGTTCCGACATTGATGGCCTGCCTGCTCGCCATCTGGGCGGTCTTCGCCATTCTTCTGACGATGGCATGGCATCAGGAGCGGCATCGTCCGGAGCTGGCGATCTGGAGCATCGGCTTCTGGCTGGGTGCCTTCGGCGCCTTGTTCCTGTCCATGCGGACGATCCTGCCTGAGGCGTTGACGATCGGGCTCGGAAACGGCCTGCTCATCCTGGCGACCGGGCTCGCCTGGCTCGGGTTCCGCGCCTTCGACGGCCTGTCGCTGAAATTCTGGGTGCCAGTCATTCCGACCGCTATCTGGATCGCTGCATTCCTTTTCTGGCCGGGTTTCCGGGACGATGTGAATGCCCGGATCGCACTGGTCTCCGTGCTGATCGTCGTCCTCAGCCTGATGTTCGTCCGCAGCATGTGGCAGGGGGAGGCGATCGAGCCGCTGCCCTCGCGCAAGCTGGTGCTGGGCACGATGGCCATTCACGCCACGATCAACGCCGTGCGTCTGCCGCTGGTCATCATGGCGCCGGTGGTGGAGCAGGGTGGTGTCGCCCTTTCCGTCTGGCACGGTGCATTCACGTTCGAAATCGTCGTCAACACCCTCTTCTGCGGCATGGCGCTCTTTTCGCTCGGTCGCGAGCGGGTGACGGCGGAATACAAGCGCGCCTCTCAGATCGACGCCCTGACCGAGATCTTCAACCGGCGCGCCTTCAGCGAACATGTCGAAGCCTATCGGAACCGCGGCGTCGAAGGCGCGATTGCGCTCCTCGACCTTGATCACTTCAAGCGCATCAACGACACCCATGGTCACGGCGCGGGCGACAAGGTGCTTTGCGCCTTCGTCGCCATGGTTCGGGACTTCTTGCCTGATGACATCATCTTCGGCCGGTTGGGCGGCGAGGAGTTTGCTCTCTACCTGCCGGGCCGCGAGCCCGGCGAGGCCTATGCCATCTGTGACCGGCTCCGGCGCGCGGTCGAGAGCCTTCCGGTCGACTGGAACGGGTATCGCCTCCGTCTGACCGTGAGTATCGGTCTCTGCGGCGATGTGCCGGCGGGTGTCGATCTCGGCACGGTTCTCGGTTTCGCCGACAGGGCCCTTTATGCGGCCAAGCGCAACGGCCGCAACCAGATCGCCTTCGCAGACGGCGCCGAAGGCCTTGGTCCGTTCCACTCGGGCTCCGTGCCGGAGATCTCACTCCACCGGCAACGCGCGCCCTGAACGATCCCCGGATCAAGCGCGTCGCGCCGGGATCAGGCGCCCTGCATTTCCCGCGTTGCCGCCTCGTCGAGTGCCGCGGCG
>DATGWU010000406.1:0-5521 GCA_035299345.1 Rhizobium sp. | reverse complement strand
GCCGCCGCGACGGTCTGGGCCTGGCCGAGCTTGTCGACCTGCACCACCCAGGGAACGACAGTTCCCTGCACCGATTGCCAGACAAGTGCGGCGGCGAAGCCACCAGAGAGAACCAGCGAGCCGAAGGCCATTAGCCGCCAGTTCTTGGCCTGCACACGGGCAGAGCCGATGCGCTCGTCCCAGAGCTGCGCGGCCTTCTGGTATGGGGTCTCGGGTTGCGGGGTTTTGCCGTAATGCGTGGCGGGTCGTCGAAACAGGTTCATGAGCGGTCACTTTCGGAAAGGTTGACGGAAGAGCCGGAGCCGTGGCCGTCGCCGGAGCGGACGGCATGGGTTGTGGTCTGGACGCCGTGCGAGAGGCGCTGCGAGCGCTGCATTCGCTTCGCCCAATCGGGCTGGTCCTTGGCGGTGTGCATGGCGGAAGCGGCGTCGGCCGCCGCATCGGAAGAACCGCCGACTGTCCCCATGGTCGAAGAACCGCCCGTGACGCCGAAGCCGCTTTTCACGCCATCCGAGAAGCTGGACTTGACGCTGGCTGCTGCACGGCGCAGCGGCGACATGGCGGCGGAGCTTGCCGCGCGTCCGACGCCTCCCATGCCGGATGCGGCGCCTGCCGCCCCAGACTGGCCGAGCGAACCGAGGCTGAAGGCGGCGGATGCCGCGCCGGCTGCGGTCGCGCCACCACGCACGGCGGCAGCGCCGGTGGAAAGCGTGGCTGCACCGCCCTTGGCGGCAAGGCCGGCAGCACCAGCGCCGGCCAGCACCATGCCGCCTGCGGCAAGGCCGGTTCCAACGGCAGCGCCCGCGCCGAGCTGCGGGCCGCCGCTGACCAGGCCGGATGCGATACCAGGGCCGAAAATGCCGAGGCCGAGAAGGGAAAGGGCGGCGAGTACGACGGCCATGGCGTCGTCGATGCTCGGCGTCACGCCTCCGAAGCCGGCGGTGAACTGGCTGAACAGGGTCGAGCCGATGCCGATGATGACGGCCAGCACCAGAACCTTGATGCCGCTGGAAATCACATTGCCCAACACCTTCTCAGCCATGAAGGCGCTTTTGCCCCAAAGCCCGAAGGGGATGAGGACGAAGCCAGCGAGCGTCGCCAGCTTGAACTCGATCAGGGTGACGAAGAGTTGGATCGCCAGGATGAAGAAGGCGAGGATCACCAGCGCCCAGGCGAAGAGCAGGCACGCGATCTGGATGAAGTTCTCGAAGAAGGCGACCCAACCCATCAGGTCGGAGATGGATTCGAGCAGCGGCCGGGCGGCATCGAGGCCGGTCTGTGCGACCTTGCCGGGACGCATCAGGTCGGCGGTCGAGAAGCCGGTACCTGACGCCTTGAGGCCGAGGCCGGCAAAGCTGTCGAAGACGATTTTAGCGAGGTTGTTCCAGTTGGAAATCAGGTAGGCAAAAGCCCCGACGAACAGCGTCTTCTTCACGAGCCGGGCGATGATGTCGTCATCCGCACCCCAGGACCAGACCAGCGCAGCCAGCGTCACATCGATGACGATGAGCGTGGTAGCGATAAAAGCGACCTCGCCGCCGAGCAGCCCGAATCCGCTGTCGATGTAACGGGTGAAGGTGCCGAGGAATGTGTCGATGACTCCGCTGCCGCCCATGCGTCACCGCCCTTCGATTTGCGCGGGCGATGCCGGAGCCGGCGTGCGCCCAAGAAAGCGGTTGCGGGTCTCCGCCCAGACGCGCAGGCAGTCAGGGTCATCCGCGGCCTTCTGGCCGAGCTGCTGGCAGCGGCGCTGGCCTTCGCGCAGCGGATCGGAAGCAGGTTGGAGAATGCGCACCGGCGAAGATGCCGGCGCGTCCTCTTTGCGGGTCAGCTCGATCACCGTCGCCATGATGGCGACGGCGACGAACACGATAGCGCCGAGGCGGGCCAGCATCTTGCCGTCCATAGGAATGCTCCTTGTGTCGGTTACTTGCCGGTGTTGAACATCTGCGCGTTGCCCGGCTGGTAGCCCGAGCCCGGCGTCAGAAAGCGGCGGCGCTGTTCGCGGCCCTGTTCGGCGGCGGCGGCCCGCTCGGCCTCGGTGAGCGCGCCGGCACGACCATTCGAGGCGAGCAGCGCCACGAGATCCGAAAGCTGCTGCGACTGGAGCGCGAGAAGCTGGTTGCCCGCCTGCGCCGCTTGCAAAGCGCCGGTCGCGCCCTGGCTCTGGTCGATCAGCGCCGACATCTGCGCGCGGTTGCTGTCGATATTGCCGACAGCACCGGCCTGCACGCGCATGGCATCCTGTAAGCCGTCGACGGTGTTTTGCCAGCGCGAGCGCGCATTGGCGACGAGCTGCTGGTCGGTGGCCGACATCGAGACGTTGCCGTACTGGCTCTGAAACGCCTGATCGATTTTCTGGACGTCGAAGGCGATGTTCTGCGCCTGGCCGAGAAGCTGCTGGGTCTTCTGGACGTTCTGCTGCAAGGTCTGGAGGGCAGAGAACGGCAGGCTGGCGAGGTTCTTGGCCTGATTGATAAGCATCTGCGCTTCATTCTGAAGCGAGGTGATCTGATGGGTGATCTGCTCCAGCGTCCGCGCTGCCGTCAGGACATTCTGCGCATAGTTCGTCGGGTCATAGACGATGCGCCAAGCATTGGCCGGCGTCGCCATCATCGGCGAGAAGGCCACCGGTGCGGCGGCGAGCACGGTTGCGGCAAGCGCCACGGCGCGCGAGCGGATAAAACTGTTTTTCATGGTGCAGTCTCCTTTTGGGCGTGGGGGATCGGGAAAGTCGGGATGAGATCGACGGCCCAACCCGCGTCGCGGGCGCGCAGCCAAGCGGCGAGGAAGCCGTCGCGTCCGTGCTCGGCGACGAGGTTCGCAATCAGCGTCTGGTCGGATTTGGAGGAAGCAGCACAGAGCGCGAGGCCGACTTCGCTCAAGCCCAGTTCGAACAGGCGGTTGCCGCGGCGCGACTGGCAGTAGTAGTCGCGCTTCGGCGTGGCTCCTGCGAGGATTTCGATCTGGCGGTCATTGAGGCCGAAGCGCCGATAGATCGCGGTGATCTGCGGCTCGATTGCGCGTTCGTTTGGGAGAAGCAGCCGTGTCGAGCAGCTCTCGATGATGGCGGGCGCTATGCTCGAATTGTCGATGTCGCTGAGCGATTGCGTGGCGAAGATGACGGACGCGTTCTTCTTGCGCAGCGTCTTCAGCCATTCGCGAAGCTGGCCCGCGAAGCCATCGTCGTCCAGCGCCAGCCAGCCCTCGTCGATGATGAGCATGGTCGGGCGGCCGTCGAGTCGGTCGCCGATGCGGTGGAAGAGATAGGCAAGCACGGCAGGCGCCGCGCCGGTGCCGACCAGCCCCTCGATCTCGAACGCCTGCACGTCGGCCGAGCCGAGATGTTCGGTCTCGGCGTCGAGTAAGCGACCGTAAGCGCCGCCGACACAATAGGGCCGGAGCGCCTGCTTGATGTCATTGGACTGGAGCAGGACCGCAAGGCCGGTGATGGTGCGTTCCTCGACCGGCGCGGAGGCGAGCGAGGTCAGCGCGGTCCAGATATGCTCCTTCACCTCAGGCGTGATGGGGATACCCTCACGCATGAGGATCGCGACGATCCAGTCGGCCGCCCAGGCGCGTTTATAGGTGTCGTGGATGCGCGCGAGCGGTTGAAGCGAGACGGAGAACTCGTCCCCTTCGGTCAGCCCGCCGCCGAGATCGTGCCAGTCGCCGCCCATGGCGAGCGCGGCGGCGCGGATCGAGCCGCCGAAGTCGAAGGCGAACACCTGGCTCCGTTCGTAGCGCCGGAACTGGAGCGCCATCAACGCGAGCAGCACGGATTTGCCCGCGCCGGTCGGGCCGACGACCAGAGTGTGGCCCACGTCGCCGACATGGAGACTTAACCGGAACGGGGTCGAGCCTTCGGTCTTGCCATACAGCAAGGGGGGCGCACCGAAATGCTCGTCCCGTTCCGGCCCCGCCCACACGGCAGAGAGGGGGATCATGTGGGCGAGATTGAGCGTCGAGACCGGCGGCTGGCGGACATTGGCGTAGGCATGTCCGGGGAGCGAGCCGAGCCAGGCATCGACGGCATTGACAGTTTCGATCATGGCCGTGAAGTCGCGGCCCTGTATGACCTTCTCGACGAGGCGCAGTTTCTCGTCGGCAAGGCGAGGATCGGCATCCCACACCGTGATGGTCGCGGTGACATAGGCCATGCCGGCGACATCCTGGCCGAGCTCCTGCAAGGCCACGTCGGCGTCGGCCGCCTTGTTCGCCGCATCAGTGTCCACAAGGGCGGATGCCTCGTTGGTCATCACTTCCTTGAGGATCGCGGCGATGGACTTCCGCTTGGCGAACCATTGCCGTCTGATCTTGGTCAGCAGCTTGGTCGCGTCGGTCTTGTCGAGCAGGATCGCCCGCGTGCTCCAGCGATACGGAAAGGCGAGCCGGTTGAGATCGTCGAGCAGCCCCGGCGTCGTCGCGGTCGGAAAGCCTATGATTGTGAGGACACGCAGATGCTGATCGCCAAGGCGCGGCTCCAGCCCGCCGGTGAGTGGCTGATCGGCGAGCAGCGCATCGAGATAGATCGGCGTCTCAGGGACGCGGACGCGATGCCGATTGGTCGAAACGGTCGAATGCAGATAGGTCAGCGTCTCGCTGTCATCGAGCCAGTCGCATTCGGGCATGAAGCCGTCGAGCAGGGCCAGCACGCGCTCGGTGCGATCGGTGAAGGCGCGCAAGATCTCGTTCGGATCAACGCCGGTGCGTTCGCGGCCCTCGTAGAGCCAGCTTTCGGCGCGGGCGGCTTCCTCGGCCGGGGATAGATAGAGGAAGGTCAGGAAGTAGCCGGAGACGAAGTGAACGCCTTCTTCCTCGAAATCGGCCTTGCGTTCGGCGTCGACCAAGCCGGATGCCGCGTCGGGAAATGCGCTCGCCGGGTAGGTCGCGGCCTCATGGCGCTGCGCCTCCACGAAGATGCTCCAGCCGGAGCCGAGGCGGCGGAAGGCGTTGTTGATGCGGCCGGCGACAGCGACCAGCTCGGCGGCGACGGCGCTATCTAGATCGGGACCGCGAAACGACGCGGTGCGCTGAAACGAGCCGTCCTTGTTCAGGACGATGCCGGGACCGACCAGCGCGGCCCAGGGCAGGAAATCGGCAAGGCGGCTGGCGCTGCGACGATACTCTGAGAGGTTCATCATGGCGGGCTCCTCAAACCGACAAGTGGCCAGGGATGCGCAGATGGCGGCGGCCGACCTCGACGAAGAGCGGATCGCGCTTGGCGGCCCAGACCGCCGCGAAGTGCCCGACGGCCCAGATGAGCAGGCCGACCAGCCAGAGGCGCAGGCCGAGGCCCACGGCCCCGGCCAGCGTCCCGTTGAGGATCGCGATGGAGCGCGGCGCACCGCCGAGCAGGATGTGCTCGGTCAGCGCGCGGTGAACCGCGATGGTGAATCCCGGCACATCCAGTTGCTCGAAGGCGACCGCCATCAGACGAGCGCCCCGCCGCCGAACGAGAAGAACGACAGGAAGAACGAGCTGGCCGCGAAGGCGATCGACAGGCCGAACACGATCTGGA
>DATGWU010000405.1:0-3609 GCA_035299345.1 Rhizobium sp. | reverse complement strand
ATCGTGATGGACATCCGCGACCGGTTGATGGAGGCCCGTTCGCCGGGCGCCGACCGCAATGCGCTGAATGCGGAGATCGGCGTGCTCAAGGACCAATTGGCGGCGACCGCCGCCTCCAGCACCTATGACGGACAGAACTGGCTCCATATCGAGGCGGGGCAGCGGCCGAAGGTGCAATCCGTCGTCGCCTCGGTGTCGCGGTCGGGACCGGGCGAGCTTGCCGTCAATCTCGCGGATTTCGATACCGGTCGGTCCGTGGTCACCAGCAGCGAGAACGCGGCCGACGGTGTTCTCACCCGCGCCCATGCCGGGCTAACCCGCAGCGGCGGCACTTACGCCTATTTCCTTCTTGACGCCAACGCCACCGTTCCGACCTCCTCGCCGGCGCGCGAGGTCGCTCTTGCCGACAGTACGAACTCAGCGGAACTCGATGGAATGATCGCCGCCGTGGACAGCATGCTGACCGGTCTCTACGAGGCCGGCGCATCGCTCGGCGCCATGCGCAAGGGCATCGCCGGCGACGACGGCTTCCTCGACGGCATTCGCGAGATGACCGAAAGCGCCGTCGGCGAGCGCATCGAAACCGCAATGACGGTGGACGAGGCCATGCGTGCGGCGCTGGAGGTCCGCGACCAGCTTCAGGCGGCCGGCCTCAACATCGCAAACGGCGACATGCGGGCACTCTCAGACCTGTTCCGCTGACGGCTTCTCTCGGCCGTCAGGCCCGGGACATCCGTCAGTGGACGGATTTCCTGCTCGGGGGCTTTCGTCTCGGCGCGGGTTTGCGTGCGCCGGGTGCGGCAGGGGCTTTCTCAGGTGCAATGGAAACCGCCTCGTCCTTCGTGGTGTCGGCGGCTTCCGCGACGGGGATGTCCTCTGCAAGAGGCTCCACGTCTGCCGGAGCCGGCGTGGCGGTCTCCACGACGGCCGGAAGGCTGTGTTCGATGATCTCCTTCAATACCCTGGTGACCTGCAGCGAACCCGGCAGGTCGGTGTTCGTCGAATGTCCGGCGAGCGGCACGCGGATATCGGTGTCGATCTGCGGCCGCGAGTTGACTTCGCCGTACCAGTCCAGCTCGCCGACCACGTCGATGACGTCGGTGAACTCCGGCGGCATGACGATGCGTCCGCCGAAGGTCACGATGCGCAGCCCCTCGGCAAGCGTGCGGAGGCGTTGGCGGTCTGACCGCCGCAGCGTGTAGAGCGCTTCGGAGAGCGCCCGGTTGCCGCTCGAATGGGCCGTCAGCATATGGAAGGAAAGGCGCGGATCGCCGAGCAGTTCCGCCGCCGTGTCTGCGTCGAGGCAGGAGCGGCGCTCGGGTTCCGGCTTCAGATGGCGCTGTGCGTAGGCGCCGAGCTGCGGGCGACCGACCGCATCGTCCAGCGTTTCCATCTGGCTGCGGAAATGCCCGAGCCAACCGAAGAAGAAGCTTCCACCCATCGTCTCCACGACAACGTCTCCGAGGCCGTAGCCGGAGACGATCGCCGCGACGGGGGCGCCGACGGCGTCGGCGACATTGCGGGCGAAGGCCGCCGCGCCGATGGCCGAACCGCCGACGCCGGCGATCGCCAGCACATGGACGTCCTTGCCGCCGCGCAGAAGGTATTCGTCGACGCTGTCGCACAGGGTCAGCATGCCGGCGCCGGTCGGCGGCACGATCATGATTAGCCCCTCGGCGGTGATGGAGTCGCTGATATAGAAGACTTCCTCGGACGACAGCGCCTTGACGTCATAGAAGAGAGCGTCGAGACCGGTGTTGCGCGTTCTCAGCGCCTCCAGCGCCACGTTACGGAAGGGGCGGTGCTGCAGTCTTTCGGGAAAGCTCAGGCTGCGGGCGAACTGCGTCAAGCCCAGGGTGAATGCCGTATCGAACATAAGGCCACCTCGTCGTTCTTTCGCGCTGCAGCATGACACAATGGCCGGACTTCGCCAAGCGCGTGTTTGCCGCAGCCGTCTTCAACTTTCGAGCAGATGCGGCCCGCCACCCTTTTCGGCCAAGGCGTCCATCGGATTTCTCAGCGGACAGTCGCTCATCGACAGACAGCCGCAACCGATGCAGCCGGTCAGGTGGTCCCTGAGCGACTGCAGCTGATCGATCCGCCGTTCGAGCGCGTCGCGCCAGCGTTCAGAAAGCTGCTTCCAGTCCTCGGCCGTCAGCGGCCGGTCGTGCGGCAGCACGGAGAGCGCCTCGCCGATCTCGGCAAGAGGGATACCGGTTTTCTGTGCAACCTTTATGACGGCGACGCGCCGGAGCACCGAACGCGGATAGCGGCGTTGATTGCCGCGATTGCGGTTGCTGTGGATCAGACCCTTCGCCTCGTAGAAATGCAGCGTCGATACGGCAACGCCGCTGCGCTCGGCGACCTCGCCGACGCTCAGTTCGCGGCGGGGCATTTCGGAACCGGATTTCTTCGCGCCCATGTTGACCTCAATATTGGTTGAGGTCTTATACGGTCAAACATGCGCCTTTCCAAGTGGCGGCAGAGATGCCGGCCCGCGGTCAGCCTTGCGCGAACCCGGTCTGCCGCAGGGCCTCGCCGGCGATCATCGCCGCCGACATCGCGACGTTGATCGACCGTTGGCCCGGCACCATCGGGATGATGACGCGCGCCTCGGCGGCGTCATGGATGAGATCGGGAACGCCGGCACTTTCCCGGCCGAGGAGGAGGATGTCGTCGGGCCGAAAGGCAAAGTCGGTGTAGGGGGTGGCGGCCCTGGTCGATGCCAGGACCAGCCGGCGGCCGGTCGTCGCCCGCCATGCCTCGAAGCGTTCCCAGTTGACGTGGCGCACGAGCGAGACGGCGTTCAGATAGTCCATGCCGGCGCGCTTCAGGTTGCGGTCGGAGATGTCGAAGCCGGCCGGCTCGATGATGTCGACGCCGAGGCCGAGGCAGGCGGCGAGGCGAAGGATGGTGCCGGTATTGCCTGGAATGTCCGGCTGGTAGAGAGCGATGCGCAGAAAGGTCATGGCGACATCCTTAGGGCAGGTGGAACCGCAAGCTCAAGTGCCGGTTCGGAGAGTGGAAGCGCTGTGGTCAACGGGCAACACCGCGGCAGCGATGCGCGCTGAAGGAGCAGATTGATGCTTTTCAATTCGGCGGGAGGCGGTTAGGTTTCGCATCTCTTCAACACGCAACAGGGAGGCCTTGATGATACCCACTGGTGTTATTTGCCTCCCGGTCCCGGATATGCATCCGACGGCGTGGTAGCGATCAGTTCGCTCCTTTTCTGACTTTCCGTTTTGTTCAAGGCGCAGTCCCCGATGGATTGCGCCGTCCGTTCAAACCCCTGATTCCGTTTGTCGCGGCACGCGCCGCCCGGTGTCGACAGGGGCAAGACGAGTGGAGATATTCATGTTTGGCTGGTTCGAACAGCGACTCAATCCCTATCCGGCGGGTGTTCCGACCCTGCCGCCGAAAGGGCTCTTCCGCTTTTGCTGGTACTATTCAAAGCCGGCGGCCCCGTGGCTCCTCGGCGTGGCGATCTGCACGGCGCTGATCGCCGTCGGCGAGGTGACGCTCTTCCGTTTCCTCGGCGACATCGTCGACTGGCTTTCCAAGGCCGACCGCGAAACCTTCCTGCAATCGGAGGCGCCGCGGCTCGTCGGC
>DATGWU010000404.1:0-3232 GCA_035299345.1 Rhizobium sp. | reverse complement strand
CGACCGGGTGGTCGTCCGCCGGCTCGAATCCGAGGAGAAGACCGCGGGTGGCATCATCATCCCGGACACCGCCAAGGAAAAGCCCCAGCAGGGCGAAGTCGTCGCCGTCGGTCCGGGTGCTCGTAACGAAAAGGGCGAGCTCGTCGCTCTCGACGTCAAGGCCGGCGACAAGGTGCTGTTCGGCAAGTGGTCGGGCACCGAAGTGAAGATCGACGGTCAGGACCTCCTGATCATGAAGGAATCCGACGTGATGGGCATCATCGGCTGATCCATTCAGTCCGTCTCGTCCTCCGTTAACCTCTCATTTCAAGGAAGAATTCCATGGCTGCCAAGGAAGTAAAATTCAGCTCCGACGCCCGCGAGAAGATGCTGCGTGGCGTGGACATCCTCGCCGATGCCGTCAAGGTCACGCTGGGTCCGAAGGGCCGCAACGTGGTGATCGAAAAGTCCTTCGGTGCTCCGCGCATCACCAAGGACGGCGTCTCGGTCGCCAAGGAAATCGAACTTGACGACAAGTTCGAGAACATGGGCGCCCAGATGGTCCGCGAAGTCGCTTCGAAGACCAATGACAAGGCTGGCGACGGCACCACCACCGCCACCGTTCTGGCCCAGGCCATCGTCAAGGAAGGTTCGAAGGCCGTTGCCGCCGGCATGAACCCGATGGACCTGAAGCGCGGCATCGACCTCGCCGTCGCCGAAGTCGTCAAGGATCTTCAGGCCAAGGCCAAGAAGATCAACACTTCGGAAGAAGTCGCCCAGGTCGGTACCATTTCCGCCAACGGCGAACGCCAGATCGGTCTCGACATTGCGGAAGCAATGCAGAAGGTCGGCAATGAAGGCGTGATCACGGTCGAAGAAGCCAAGACCGCCGAAACCGAACTCGAAGTCGTCGAAGGCATGCAGTTCGACCGCGGCTACCTGTCGCCCTACTTCGTCACCAACCCGGAAAAGATGATCGCCGACCTCGAAGACGCTTACATTCTCCTGCACGAGAAGAAGCTCTCGAACCTCCAGGCCATGCTCCCGGTTCTCGAAGCCGTCGTCCAGACCGGCAAGCCGCTCGTCATCATCGCTGAAGACGTCGAAGGCGAAGCTCTCGCCACCCTCGTCGTCAACAAGCTGCGTGGTGGCCTGAAGATTGCTGCCGTCAAGGCTCCGGGCTTCGGCGATCGTCGCAAGGCCATGCTCGAAGACATCGCGATCCTCACCGGCGGTACGGTCATCTCCGAAGACCTCGGCATCAAGCTCGAAAACGTCACCCTCGACATGCTCGGCCGCGCCAAGAAGGTTTCGATCTCCAAGGAAAACACCACGATCGTCGACGGTGCCGGCCAGAAGTCCGACATCGAAGGCCGCGTCGGCCAGATCAAGGCCCAGATCGAGGAAACCACCTCCGACTACGACCGCGAGAAGCTGCAGGAACGCCTTGCCAAGCTCGCTGGCGGCGTTGCCGTCATCCGCGTCGGCGGCTCGACGGAAGTCGAAGTGAAGGAAAAGAAGGACCGCATCGACGACGCGCTCAACGCGACGCGCGCCGCTGTCCAGGAAGGCATCGTGCCCGGCGGTGGCGTGGCTCTGCTGCGTTCGTCCGCGAAGATCACGGTCAAGGGCGTCAACCAGGACCAGGAAGCCGGCATCAGCATCGTTCGCCGCGCTCTGCAGGCTCCGGCCCGCCAGATCGCCGAGAACGCCGGTGACGAAGCCTCCATCGTGGTCGGCAAGATCCTCGAAAAGGACAACGACAACTACGGCTACAACGCCCAGACCGGCGAATATGGCGACATGATCGCCATGGGTATCGTCGACCCGGTCAAGGTCGTTCGCACCGCCCTGCAGGACGCAGCCTCGGTTGCCGGCCTGCTGGTCACCACCGAAGCCATGATCGCCGAACTGCCGAAGAAGGACGCTCCGGCTATGCCGGGCGGCATGGGCGGCATGGGCGGCATGGACATGATGTGATCGGCGTAGCCGATTACAGTCAGCGTCCATAAAGCCGCCCATCACCAAAAGTGCTTCAGGCCGTCAAGCGGCCTGAAGGGGCGGCATGGACATGATGTGATCCATCCCCTCACCGGGATTTGACGAAAGGGCGGCCTTCGGGTCGCCCTTTTGCGTTTGCCGCCCATGTTTCCTTGCTGCTTCAGGCCGTCAAGCGGCCTGAAGAGGCGGCATGGACACGATGTGATCGATCCCCTCACCGGGATCTGACAAAAGGGCGGCCTTCGGGTCGCCCTTTTGCGTTTGCCGAATCACCACCGAGCTCAGGCGTACTATTTCCTCGCCTGGCCAGTGAGACAGCGGTGACGCTCTCCACCCGCGGCCGGTCTTGCTTGAAGACGTGCCGCCGCAGCGCGACCCGACTTTGCCTCTCTTCAGGTTTGTCCGCAAAAAAGTCACCCGGAGGGCGCTGAGATTGAAGATTCCATTTGCGGACATTCTGCAAAATTTATATCGCTTTGGTAAGAACTGTCTCATCACGGGACAGTTTCGCCGCATCCCTACTTCGGCTTTACTGTTCACCTTTGGACAGATTCCCCGGAGAACCTGCACCAGGCGGAGTGGGGTACGCGGCTCCGGTTTCGATATTGCCTGTCATTAAGAAAGAGATAATATACACCACGGATTCGCCGGACGCATTAGTTCCGGACGTTTCCGTTCTGGTGCCATGGAAGGGTGCGGCAACCTGCCCGCCCCGACTGACGCGTAGCTTAAACCACACAGACCGAAACTGAACCCGAGACGGCGCGACGCCCATCGGCTTCGACTTTGGGGAATGCCTTGTTTAAGATTGCCAGAACTACCCTCGCTGCACCAAGCATCCAGCACCCGCCGTCGGGCGGCGACGATGCCGACAACGTCTCACGGTTCACCGTTTCCGAATCCTGGACCGGCGATCTCGCCAACGGAATCATCCGCCTCGGCGACCGAGCGACCGTTCTGCACGGACTGGACGGGCCTGAATGCGGACTGCTCAACATGACCCGCTGCTATGACGCCCACGACCGGGCCCACGTCCTCGACCTGTTCGAGCAGGCCGCGACCGTCTCGTCGACCTTCTGCTATTCGACGACGATCATCTCCGACGACGAGTATCGCCAGCCCGTCTTCTGCATTGCCGAGACGAAAGGGGTGGAAGGCGGCGTCGCGGGCAGCATCTGCGGTGTCTTCATGTTCCCACGGTTCCGGCTGGCACCGACGCTCCCCGCCATCGCCTACGCCTGAGGCAGGAAGC
>DATGWU010000403.1:0-4524 GCA_035299345.1 Rhizobium sp. | reverse complement strand
TCATCCCCTATGGCGGTACCTTCCTGGTCTTTTCCGATTATGCTCGCGGGGCCATGCGCCTTTCGGCGCTCATGGGCCAGCAGGTCATCTACGTGATGACCCATGATTCCATCGGGCTGGGCGAAGACGGCCCCACCCACCAGCCGATTGAGCATCTCGCGATGCTGCGGGCGACACCCAATATCACCGTCTTCCGACCCTGCGACATCGTCGAGACGGCCGAGTGCTGGGAGATCGCACTGAGGCAGCAGGACCGGCCGAGCGTGCTGGTATTGTCCCGCCAAAATCTGCCTATGCTGCGGCTCGCCCACAGGTCGACTGCTCTTGCGGTGCGTGGCGCCTATGTCTTGAGGGAACCGGCAACGGCGCGGGACGTCACCCTGCTTGCGACTGGATCGGAGGTCGAAATCGCCATCGCCGCGGCCGAGCGGCTTCTGGCCGATCACGGGATTGCGGCCGCCGTCGTGTCGATGCCCTCCTGGGAACTCTTCGAGGAGCAGACGCCCGAGTACCGCCGCTCGGTGCTCGGCACGGCCCCGCGTGTCGCGATCGAGGCGGCGTGCCGCCTCGGCTGGGACCGCTACATCGGCGAGGACGGGGCCTTCATCGGAATGAACGGCTTCGGCGCGAGTGCGCCGGCGCCGGAGCTCTATCGTCATTTCGGCATCACCGCCGAGGCCGCGGTGGAGGCGGCTTGCAGGCTGGTGCGCTAGGTCGTCATCGCCGCCGCCGTCGCGGCGGCACCTGGAACTCGCGTGGAAGGAATACGGATTATGGCAAGGATTACATTGCGCCAACTGCTCGATCACGCCGCCGAACGCGGCTACGGCGTGCCGGCGTTCAACATCAACAACATGGAACAGGGCCTCGCCATCATGGAGGCGGCGAAAGCCTGTGACGCGCCCGTCATCATTCAGGCGTCGCGCGGTGCCCGCACCTACGCCAACGACATCATGCTTGCGAAGATGATCGACGCTCTCGCCGAGATCTACCCCGACATCCCGGTGTGCATGCACCAGGACCACGGCAACGACGAGGCGACTTGCATGACTGCGATCCGCCACGGCTTCAGCTCGGTGATGATGGATGGCTCGCTGTTGGCCGACGCCAAAACGCCCGCCTCCTACGAGTACAATTTGGAGATCACCGAGCGCGTCGCCCGAATGGCCCATTGGGTCGGCGCCTCGGTGGAAGGCGAACTCGGCGTGCTCGGTTCGCTCGAGACCGGCGAGTCCGAGGCCGAGGACGGTCATGGCGCCGAGGGCAAGCTCAGCCACGACCAGCTGCTGACCGATCCCGACCAGGCGGTCGACTTCGTAACCCGCACCAAGGTCGATGCGCTGGCCATTGCCTGCGGCACCTCGCACGGTGCCTACAAGTTCACCCGCAAGCCGACCGGCGACATTCTCGCGATGCGCGTCATCGAGGAAATTCACGCCAAGCTGCCGAACACACATCTTGTGATGCATGGCTCGTCCTCCGTTCCGCAGGAACTGCAGGACGTCATCAACAGGTACGGCGGCGAAATGCCCCAGACCTTCGGTGTCCCCGTCGAGGAAATTGTCCGCGGTATCAAGCATGGCGTGCGCAAGGTCAATATCGACACCGACTGCCGCATGGCGATGGCCGGTCAGTTCCGCAAGGTCGCGATGGAACGGCCCGGGGAGTTCGACCCGCGCAAGTTCCTGAAACCGGCGATGGACGTGATGCGCGACCTTTGCCGGTCTCGCTTCGAGGCTTTCGGTACCGCCGGAAATGCCTCGAAAATCAAGGTCATTCCGATGGACGAAATGGCCAAGCGTTATTCGATCGGACAACTCGACCCGCAAATAGCGACCGCCAAGGCGGCCTGATCCCTCCGTGATCGAAAGGATAGTCTCATGAACGTTGATGCAAAGACCGAGATCAAGGGCAAGGAACGATACAAGGCCGGCGTGCTGAAGTACGCACAGATGGGCTATTGGGACGGCGATTACCAGCCGAAGGACACCGATCTCATCGCCCTTTTCCGCATCACCCCGCAGGAAGGTGTCGATCCGATCGAAGCCGCCGCCGCCGTTGCCGGTGAAAGTTCGACGGCCACCTGGACGGTCGTGTGGACTGACCGTCTGACGGCTTGCGACCAGTACCGCGCGAAGGCTTACCGTGTGGATCCCGTTCCCGGTACGCCCGGCCAGTATTTCTGCTATGTCGCCTACGACCTGATCCTGTTCGAAGAGGGGTCGATCGCCAACCTTACGGCGTCGATCATCGGCAACGTCTTCTCGTTCAAGCCGCTCAAGGCCGCGCGTCTCGAGGACATGCGTTTCCCCGTCGCCTACGTGAAGACCTACAAGGGACCGCCGACCGGCATCGTTGTCGAGCGCGAGCGACTGGACAAGTTCGGCAAGCCGCTGCTCGGGGCAACCACCAAGCCGAAGCTTGGTCTCTCCGGCAAGAACTACGGCCGCGTAGTCTATGAGGGCTTGAAGGGCGGCCTCGATTTCATGAAGGACGACGAGAACATCAACTCGCAGCCCTTCATGCATTGGCGCGACCGCTTCCTCTACTGCATGGAAGCCGTCAACAAGGCCAGCGCGGAAACCGGTGAGGTCAAGGGCCACTACCTCAACATAACCGCCGGTACGATGGAGGAGATGTACCGGCGTGCCGAATTCGCCAAGGAACTCGGTTCAGTCGTCGTCATGGTGGATCTCATCATCGGCTGGACGGCCATACAGTCTATTTCCGAATGGTGCCGCCAGAACGACATGATCTTGCATATGCACCGGGCCGGCCACGGTACCTACACGCGTCAAAAGAACCACGGCATCTCGTTCCGCGTCATCGCCAAGTGGCTCCGTCTGGCCGGTGTCGACCATCTGCACGCGGGAACCGCGGTCGGCAAACTGGAAGGTGACCCGATGACGGTGCAGGGCTACTACAACGTCTGCCGGGAAATGAAGAACGAGATCGACCTGCAGCGCGGCATCTTCTTCGAACAGGACTGGGCGGACCTGAAGAAAGTCATGCCGGTTGCCTCGGGCGGCATTCATGCTGGACAGATGCATCAGCTTCTCGATCTCTTCGGCGATGATGTGGTTCTTCAGTTCGGCGGAGGCACGATCGGCCATCCAATGGGTATCCAGGCAGGTGCGACCGCCAACCGTGTCGCGCTCGAAGCCATGGTGCTCGCGCGCAACGAAGGCCGTGACATCGTCAACGAGGGTCCTGAAATCCTGCGCGCCGCCGCCAAGTGGTGCAAGCCGCTCGAGGCCGCGCTCGATACCTGGGGCAACATCAGCTTCAACTACACCTCCACCGACACCTCGGACTTCGTTCCGACGGCGACCGCGCTATGAGGCAATGAAAGGAGACACGACCATGCGTATCACCCAGGGATGCTTCTCTTTCCTCCCGGATCTCACCGACGAACAGATCACCGCCCAGGTGGAATACTGCTTGGGCCGGAACTGGGCGATCGGCGTCGAATATACCGACGACCCGCATCCGCGTAACATTTACTGGGAAATGTGGGGCAATCCGATGTTCGATCTGAAGGACGCCAAGGGCGTGATGATGGAACTCGAGGAATGCCGCAAGGCCCATCCGCAGAGCTACATCCGTCTGAACGCCTTTGATTCCACTCGCGGCTTCGAGACCGTGACCATGTCCTTCATCGTCAACCGTCCCGACGTCGAGCCGAAACTCAGGATGACGCGAACGGATGTCGTCGGCCGCTCTCAGCACTATTCGTGGTCGACGGTCCGCTGAGCGAGAAGGAGACACCGATGCCGGAAGCCGTGACAATGAGCGAGACCCCGCCGACGACAGTCGACCTTGCCGAAGAATACAAGGCCTCCGGCGTCGCCGAGATTCTGGAAGAACTCGATCGCGAGCTGGTCGGTCTCAAGCCGGTCAAGCGCCGCATCCGCGAGACGGCAGCGCTTCTCCTCGTCGAGCGCGCCCGCCGAGCCATGGGGCTCAGCCATGAGCCGCCATCGCTCCATATGAGCTTCACGGGAAATCCCGGGACAGGCAAGACGACGGTGGCCTTGCGCATGGCCAACCTGCTCCACCGGCTCGGCTATATCCGCAAGGGACACCTTGTCTCGGTCACCCGTGACGATCTCGTGGGGCAGTATATTGGTCACACGGCACCGAAAACCAAGGATGTGCTGAAGAAGGCCATGGGCGGCGTGCTCTTCATCGACGAGGCCTATTACCTCTACAGACCGGACAATGAGCGCGACTACGGACAGGAGGCGATCGAAATACTGCTGCAGGTGATGGAGAACCAGCGGGACGATCTGGTGGTGATCCTGGCGGGGTATGCGGACCGGATGGATCGATTCTTCGAAAGCAATCCCGGCTTCCGCTCGCGCATCGCCCATCACATCGATTTTCCCGACTATGACGACGGCGAATTGCTTTCGATCGCCGAAAGCATGCTCGAGCGCCAGGGCTACCACCTCGACCGGGAAGCGAAAAAGGTCATGACAGACTACATCGCCCTTCGCCGTGCGCAGCCGCACTTCGCCAATG
>DATGWU010000402.1:0-3461 GCA_035299345.1 Rhizobium sp. | reverse complement strand
GAGCCGACAGGCCGGCGAAATGGCGCAAGGCCTGCCGCAGGTCTGCATGCATTCGGCCAACGAGAACTCTTCCTCGGTTGCCCGGACCAGCGCACCGATTCCGATCTCTTCCGGCTGCCTCAATAACCGCAATCCCCCGGTCCGACCGCGCGTCGTCTCCAAGAGACCGAGGTCGCGCAGCGTCTGCGCCACCTTGATGAGATGATTGCGCGAGAGTTCGTAGGCGTCGGCGACATCCGTGACCGTGCATGTGTGATCCGGCCGCGTCGCGATATAGATCAGCATGCGCAAGGCGTAGTCGGTGTGGAGGGTCATTCGCATGGGGCGTTTTCCGGAGGCATGGCCGTAGCCGAATAAAATAGGTATTTTAGATACCACTTTTATCGCAGGGCGCTCGAACATGAAAGTGCAATAATGTCGCAGGGGCGGTCACAGCCCTTGTTCGACGCCCGGAGCGGCCGTGCTCAGACCCCGCTTGCGACAGATTGCGGATTTGACAGATGTTATTTTTCGAGGGAATGGGGCCCCTGTCAATCAGAAGCGGAGCGTCATCATGATCGAAGACCTTTTCACCCGGAACAGAGCATGGTCTGCAGAGCGCAAGGCGGAGAGGGCGGACTATTTCGAGCGCCTCTCGAAACTTCAGGCGCCGGAGTATCTGTGGATCGGCTGTTCCGACAGTCGCGTGCCGGCCAATGTGATCGCCGGCCTCGAACCGGGTGAGGTGTTCGTCCACCGTAACGTCGCCAATCTGATCCATCCGGCCGACCTGAACATGCTGTCGGTCGTCGAATATGCCGTAAATCAGCTTGGGGTGAAGCACATCATCATCTGCGGGCACTACGGCTGCGGCGGCATTCGGGCCGCAGTAAGCGGAGGGCGCTTCGGCCTGATCGATCATTGGCTGCAGCCGGTTCGCGACGTGGCCGACAATCGCTTTGAATGTCGCGAATGCTGGAACGAAGAGGATCTCGACCGGCTGTGTGAGGCCTCCATCGCCGCGCAGGTCGAACGACTTGCCCGCACGCCGACGATACAGGAAGCCTGGAAGGCAGGGAAGGATGTCTCCATCCACGGATGGATCTATGGCCTGCAAGACGGCCTGCTGTCCAATCTCGATTGTACGGTGAGGGGAGGACGCCGGGGCGACGCATCCTGAGTTCGCGGCTCGGCAAGCCACCCGGGCCGCCGCGCTGCTCATCGGCATCGCGAAGAAGGTGCCCGGTTAACGCGCGTTTTTGCCGGGATTGTTGTCGCGGGAGGGAGTATGTTGACCGAAAGAGCCGGCCGTTTCGTACTTCTTGGGCAGCGAAATGACGAGAGTGGGATCCTATGTCTTATGGTATCTGGGGCGGTTCTTCGCACCAGAGCTTCGGGCCTGGCGAGGCGACGTGCCTTTGGCTGCCGTCTTCTGGGGCTATGGCGTCTTTTTGAGTAGCGAGCTCGCGGCCTTGTATGCTCTCGCTGTCTACCTGAACCAGTTGCTGATCCAGCAGATGCTCATAATTGTGTTCGGCATCTACACACCGTGGATTCTGGTCGTGATCTGGCGTTGTGCGGATCATGCCGCCGCGTTCTGGGGGACGATGGCCAGGTGGCTGACCATGGCCTGGGGCCTCAATACCCTATTTGTCCTGCTCTTTTTACAAATCGACCTGCTGGTGCAATATGGACATTGATAGACAAGGGACGGAGGAGACTCGCCGCGGCGTCGCGGCAAACGTCCCGCAGCACCCGATCCTCGATGCGGCAGCCACGCTGTTTCCCGGCTACTTCGCGTTGGTCATGGCGACCGGTGTGGTCTCCATTGCCTGCCATCTCCTGGGAATGCACGCCCTCGCGCTTGTGCTCGTGTCGGTCAACTGGATTGCCTATCCAGTGCTCTGGGCGTTGACGCTCGTTCGAGCATTGCGGTTTCGCGACCTTTTGCTTCGCGATATTTCAGACCATCAAAGGGCGCCCGGCTTCTTCACGATTGTAGCCAGTACATGTGTTCTCGGAACGCAGAACATGATTGTCATCGGTGCGACGACGGTCGCCACCGTGCTGTGGTGGTTTGGGCTGCTCTTGTGGTTCGTCGTCATGTACACCTTCTTTACGGCCGTCACGGTGAGAAAGGGCAAGCCGACGCTTGCACGCGGCATCAACGGCGCCTGGCTGATCGCCGCGGTTTCGACCCAGTCCGTGGTCGTCCTGAGGGGCGTGATCGACGTCGCTGGCCCACCGGCGGAGCTCATTCAGTTCCAGGTCCTCACTATGTTCCTGATCGGCTGTATGCTCTATCTTGCGATCATCCCGCTCATTTTCTACCGGCTCACCTTCATCGCGCTCAGCCGCGAGGACTTTAGTCCACCATATTGGATCAACATGGGCGCCGTGGCGATCACGGCTTTGGCCGGTTCCATTCTGGTTCTTCGTGGTGAAACATGGCCGATGATCACGCCGCTCCTGCCGTTTTTGAGAGGCTTCACCTTCTTTTTCTGGGCCGTCGCCAGCTGGTGGATCCCGTTTCTCTTTGCGCTTATGGCCTGGCGCTATATCTGGATGAAAGACCGGTTCACCTACGAGCCCGCGGTTTGGGGAATGGTATTCCCGATGGGCATGTACTGCACGAGTACATACCAGTTCGGTCGCGCCATGGGTTACGGGTTCCTCGATCCGGTTCCGAAGGTGCTGGTCTTCGTCGCTCTGGCTGTCTGGCTCCTCGGCATGGCCGGACTGTTACGGCGTATCGCGAGGTCGCTCGTCCGAATATAGCTTCAGGGACTTTGCGGAAATTGCGTGAGTCTGACGGCTCACGCCCGCGCGGCAGCCGCGACCCGCAAACCCTCGCGAAGAACAGGCAACATGGCAGGGTCGGTCCTTTCCGATGAGACCAGGTAGGCGGGATAGGAAAAGGCGGGGCTGTTGGGCACGATCTCCAGCCGTCCGTCGGCAAGCCGTGGCCGTATGAACCCCTCGCGGAAGTAACCGGCGCCGCCGGCTGCAAGAATATAGTCGAGCGCCAGTGGTCCGTAATCGATGAAGACCGCCGGATTCGCGAGTTCGGGAAACGCCGCCCGGACGTTTACGGCGAATTCCTCACCCCAGTCTATGCCGACCATCTCGGCTTCGTCACCGGACGATGGTGTCCGCACGAGCACCAGGCGCTCCTCGAAGAGCAACTCGGTCACAAGTCCGGGCCTGCGCGGGGCGCCGTAGAGAACGGCCGCGTCAAGAGCGCCCTCCTGCACCAGTCCCAGCAATCGCTCGCCGGTTTCTATCGTCGTGCGCAAGGCAATGTCCGGACGCTCGCGCCGCATCCAGATGAGCCATTGCGACAGCAGTGGATTCCACAGGGTGAGTTCTGCACCGAGCGTTACCACCGCTGCCCGGCCGGGCGGAAGCGCGACGGTGCTGCGTGCGGTCTCCCAGATCTGCACGAGGCCGGCTGCGAAACGGAGAAACCGTTCACCGGCGGG